>JBKCGW010000037.1:0-12325 GCA_046303175.1 Flavobacteriales bacterium | reverse complement strand
TCGCCGCAAGAAATGGATTATGTGATACTGGTTTCTTATAAGGTGGAATTGTAGCGCTAAATTCGCGGCGCAAAATTCCTCCTAAACATGTCGAAAAAAATTACCTCAGCCCTTATTTCCGTATTTGATAAAACCGGTTTGGAACCCATTGTGCGTCGCATGATGGAGTTGAACATCACCATGTACAGCACCGGAGGTACGCAAGAGTTTATCGAAAAACTGGGCGGAAGTGTGGTGCCTGTGGAAGAACTCACCGGGTATCCGAGCATTTTAGGTGGACGCGTGAAAACCTTGCACCCCAAGGTATTCGGAGGTATATTGAATCGCCGCGCTGATGCGGGAGATCAAGCACAAATTGCAGAATTTGAAATACCCAATATCGACTGTGTAATTGTGGATTTGTATCCGTTTGAAAAGACAGTAGCAAGCGGTGCATCGCACGAAGACATCATTGAAAAGATTGACATTGGCGGTATTTCGTTGATTCGGGGTGCTGCCAAGAATTATGATGATGTGGTGATTGTGCCTGCACAGCGTTACTACGCCAACCTTCTCGATATTCTTACCGAGCAGGAGGGTAACAGCACGATTGAACAACGTCGTGAGTTGGCGCGCGAGGCGTTCAATGTTTCGTCGCACTACGACGGAAAAATATACTCGTATTTCCTGGGCGAAGAACCCGGTTCGTTGAAGATCAGCGAGAACAATTATCAGGTACTTCGCTACGGCGAAAACCCACATCAGCGCGGTGTATTTTATGGCGATATGGACGCGTTGTTTGAAAAGCTCAACGGCAAAGAACTTTCATACAACAACCTGCTCGATGTGGATGCTGCAGTGAACTTGATTGATGAATTCACGAACGAAGCTCCAACGTTTGCCATTTTGAAGCACAACAACGCATGCGGCATTGCAACACGCTCTTCCATGAAGGAAGCGTATGGGGCTGCTCTGGCGTGTGATCCTGTTTCGGCTTTTGGTGGTGTGCTTATCGCAAACGGTCCGGTTGATTTAGCGACAGCTGAGTTGATTCACTCGTTGTTTTGCGAGGTGATCATTGCGCCACAATTCGATGCGGCTGCTGTTGAATTGCTCAAGCAAAAGGCGAATAGAATTTTGTTGAAGCGCAATACGGTGAAGATGCCCACGCAACAAGTGCGCACAGCGTTAAACGGCTTCTTGTATCAAGATAAAGACGCGCACACAGAAGGTGTATCCGATTTCAAATTGGCAACGACTTCAACCGCTACCAACTCTCAATTGAGTGACTTGGTATTCGCCAATAAAATCGTAAAACATACCAAGAGCAACACCATCGTGTTGGCTAAGAATGGCGTGCTTTGCGCCAGCGGAACGGGTCAGACATCACGTGTAGACGCGTTGCGCCAGGCGATTGAAAAGGCACGTTCGTTTAACATGGATTTGAACGACGCAGTCATGGCAAGCGATGCATTCTTCCCTTTCCCTGATTGCGTAGAGATTGCGCGTGAAGCAGGAATCACAGCGGTGGTGCAGCCGGGTGGTTCTATCAAAGACCAACTTTCAATCGACTACTGCAACGCAAATGGAGTGGCGATGTATATGACGGGGGTGAGGCATTTCAAGCATTGACAGGGGCGAGGGGCGAAGGGCGATGTGCGAGGGAATGCGTTTGTTTACTTGTGTAGTAGTGACGCATTGAATGCGTCAACACAATAAAATAAAGAAATAAAAAAGGCCCGCTTTGGAAATCCAAAGCGGGCCTTTTTATTGGCCACCAGTCATTCGATTAGCGCTTAGTTCTTCTGAACACGAACACTCTTCACTTCGTTGTTTGATCGAATGTTGAGTGTATAGAGTCCTGCAGCCATTGAATTCATTTCGATAGTTGCAGTAGAGCTATTCGGGTTGAATGTAGCAACACGCTTACCGGTGATATCTACCACCTCGATCAACTGAATAGCAGCACCTTCTTGCTGAGCAATGGTGATGATACCGTTGGTCGGGTTAGGATATACAGAGTAGGAAACACTCATTTCTTCTACCGAAACAACACCTTCGCACTGGCAATTAGCGTTGTATACGTCGTTTGAAGTATTTGCATTTCCGTCATCACAAGCATCACCCACGAAGAAGCATGAACCGTCATCAGTATTTGCGCTCATATCGTAGTTACAAGCATCCATATCTGTACATCCCAATGTTTGGATAATTTGTCCGATACAATTGCAATCGTTATCCAAGAAATCATTCAACGTTTCAGGGTTTCCATCGTCGCATGGGCTGCCGGGGAATTCGCAGCTGAAGTCATCAAATTGTGCTTCCGGATTGTAGTTACAAGCAAACATATCCATGCAGCCTACAATCATACCTGAACAAACGCAATCAATTCCGTAAGCATCGCCCATGGTGTTTGGATCGTTATCATCGCAAGGGTAGCCTGGGAGCTGGCAAGAACCGTCATCGAAATTCGCTTCGGGGTTGTAGTTGCAAGCTTCAATAGCAGTGCAACCTTCGACCACCTGAATTGCTTCACCAATACAAATACAATCGGCACCTACCAGGTCGTTTGCAGTGAAGATATCGCCATCATCACAAGCATCTCCAATAGAGAAACATGATCCGTTGTCGACAGTTGCTGTCATATCATAGTTACAAGCATTCATGTCCATGCAACCTGCAATAAGTCCGTTGTCTTCTCCAAGGCAAACGCAATCGGCTCCCAATACATCGTTATCGGTAGTAAGGTTATTGTCATCGCAAGCGTCGCCCGGGAATGTGCAAGAACCATTATCGATAATAGCAGAAGCATCGTAGTTACATGCATTCATGTCGGTGCAACCGGTGAGTTCTCCCGCGCATATGCAATCAGCGGTGAGGATGTCGTTGATGGTGTTCTCGTTGGCATCATCGCAAGGATATCCTGGTAATTCGCACGAACCATCTTCGATAGTTGCTTCTGCATTGTAGTTGCAAGCCTCAACAGCAGTGCAACCGGCAACGCCTGTGATTTCTTCACCTTGACATACGCAATCGGCAGTGTAAATGTCGTTGTTGGTGAAAATGTTGTCGTCGTCACAGTTATCTCCGGGGAAATAGCAGCTTCCGTCGTCAACCAATGCATCCATGTTGTAGTTGCAGGCATTCATATCGGTACAACCGGTAGCTTCACCCGCGCAAACACAGTCGGCACCTAATACATCATTGATAGTCGCGGTGTTTGCGTCATCGCAGGGTTCGCCCGGGAATATGCAACTGCCATTGTCGATGGTAGCGTTTATATCGTAGTTGCAAGCTTCAATGGCTGTGCAACCTTCTGTGAATTGTTCGGTTTCACCTGCACATGAACAATCTACCTGAATTACATCGTTGATAGTAAAAGGATCGAGGTCATCGCATGATGAACCTGGAGTAATGCAAGAACCATCATCGATAGTTGCTTCGCTGTCGTAATTGCAAGCGGCCATGTCGGTGCAACCGGCAATAAGTCCTGTGTTTTCACCCACGCAAGTGCATTCAGCGTTGAAGGTGTCGTTGATGGTTGTGATATCACCATCGTCGCAAGAATCATTCGGGAACGTACATGAGAAATCATCGGTCAATGCTTCAGGATTGTAGTTGCAGGCATTGATGTCGGTGCAGCCGGTAAGAATACCTTGACAAACGCAATCAGATGTCCACACATCATCTACGGTTTGTTCGTTGTTGTCATTGCAAGGGAATCCTGGTAATTCACAGCTACCATCTTCTACATTGGCAGCGGGGTTGAAGTTGCAGGCATCTGCGGCTGTGCAACCTTCGATTTGAATGATGGTTCCTTCGCAAACACACTCGTTGTTATACAAGTCGTTTTCTGTGCCCGCGTTACCGTCATCACAGAAGTCACCCGAGAAGAAACAAGTACCGTTATCGATGATCGCATTCTCGTCGTAGTTACATGCACCCAAGTCTGTGCAGCCTTCCAACAATCCGGTGCAAACACAATCGGCACCCAACAGGTCATTTACGGTTGCTTCATTGCCATCGTCGCAAGGCTCGCCGGGCAGTATACATGAACCATTATCGAGGGTAGCTTCCGGATTGAAATTACACGCTTCGATAGCAGTGCAACCTTCGATTTGTGGGTCAGTTTCACCTGCGCAAACACAGTCGAGGCCGTAAATGTCGTTGAATGTAAAAGGATCGCCGTCATCACAGTTATCTCCGGGAAGAATGCAACTGCCGTCTTCGATACCCGCTGTCGGGTCGTAGTTGCAAGCGTCAGGAAGTGTGCAACCCAAGGAAAGTCCGGCACATACGCAATCTGTTCCATATGCATCATCAAACGTGTTTTCATTTCCGTCATCACACAGGTCACCGGGTAATAGGCATGAACCATCCTCAATAGTGGCGTTCATATCGTAGTTACAGGCTTCAGTAGCTGTGCAGCCGGGAATTCCGGGAATCTCTTCACCCACGCACACGCAATCCACACCATACACATCGTTAATGGTAAACACATTGTCATCATCGCAGTTGTCGCCGGGGAAATAGCAAGAGAAGTCTGGCTCAACAGCATTGGCGTCATAGTTACAAGCATCGGGTTCGGTGCATCCTGTAGGAATTCCAACACAAGTGCAATCGGCACCAATGACATCTACCGTTTCCGGATTGCTGTCATCGCAAGGGAAGCCAACAAATAGGCATGAACCATCTTCCTCTGTTGCTGCTGGATTGTAGTTACAAGCATCAACTGCTGTGCATCCGGCAGCACTTACAGAACTCCAGAATGCAATGGTATTTTCTGTTCCGTTTCCTGTATAATTCCAAGGACCATTTCCTGATAGGAAAGTACCGGCAATCCACAATTCAGCTTGATCAGCAACGTTTTCGCGCCCCAACCCGAAGTCACCGTATTGCATGAAGTCAACCATGTTATTAGGGTCGGAAAAGCTACCCATCGGAAGGTATAGTCCCATATCGCTTGCCGATGTATTGAAGCCGTTCGAGGCATTCCACGTAACGGTCACGGTGGCACCGCCATCGAGGTTCAAGCTTCCCGAGGTAACGGTTACGTTGCCACTAGAAAGTGAGGCGTATTCAAACAGAGCGCAAAGACGATACTGTTGAATGTCAACGGCCATCATGCCGAAGTTTTGAATGGTAATCTGCGCATTAGCCGGATCCACTTGTGTGAATCGAATTTGCGCCACAGAGCCCATGGAAAACAGGGCTAATCCGAGGAAAAGTAGAAGTTTATTCATGACGTGGTTAAAAGTTTCGCGCAAGTTAGTCACGTGTGTCAGGGTCTTGGATGATTTATGTCTTTTCTTCCAATGACTTGTGTTAAAAACCCTGATTTAACAAAAAAGCCGCAAACGCGGCTTTTTCATTTAATATTCATCTTCGTTGAAGAAGAAATCTTCTTTGGTTGGATAATCCGGCCAAATGTCCTCGATGGTATCAAACACTTCTTCATCATCTTCGATTTGCTGAAGATTTTCTACTACTTCGAGGGGGGCGCCCGTGCGCATCGCGAAATCTATCAATTCGTCTTTGGTGGCCGGCCATGGGGCGTCTTCAAGGTATGAGGCCAATTCGAGTGTCCAATACATAGTGAGAACAGTTATAAAATTCGTATAGGGTTAACGTTGCGCGAAAATAAATGTTTCGCTCATAGATGCAACACTTTTAGAATTTTGTTGAAAATGATTCCGGACACCTTTATTTGCGAGGTATCCAAGGAGTTTCCGTTGCGTTATTTTCAGCCGAAACCTTCCTCGACAGTGTAAAAAGGTAGTCGCTAAGTCTATTTATATACTCGAGTATGGTGGGTTCAACGTTCGATTGCTCTCGCAAAAACACGATACTTCTCTCGGCCCGGCGACAAATGCAACGGGCGATGTGGCAATGAGAAACCGCGGGGTGTCCGCCGGGAAGTACAAAATTCTTCATGGGGGCCAAGGTTTCTTCCATGCTATCCATCGCTTTTTCAAGGGCAACCACGTCATCGGCATGAAGCTCCGGGAGCTGCATTTTACCCACGTGCTCGGGGTCAAGTGCCAGGTGACTACCGATGGTGAACAGGCGATCTTGAATGGTAAGAAGCAAGGATACATGTGCGCTTCCTGCGAGCAAATCACGCAACAACCCTAAGTAGGAATTGAGTTCATCAATATTTCCGTACGCTTCAATGCGTGCATGATGCTTGGGTATGCGAACACCTCCTAGTAACGAGGTGGTTCCATCATCGCCTTTGCGGGTATAAATCTTCATGTCTCAAAGGTATGTGCAATGAGGATTATACTGTTCTTTTGCATTTCAATACTTTTCATTACGTGCAAACGAATTACAGCAAACAGGAACGTTACGATCGTGCTTATCTGAAAATGGCGGTCGAATGGGCAGCACTCTCGCATTGCACCCGCAAAAAAGTAGGCGCCCTGGTCGTGCGTGATAACATGATTATTAGTGACGGCTACAATGGAACCCCCGGCGGTTTTCCAAATCCATGCGAAGATGACAACGGTGATACACATTGGTACGTGCTGCATGCCGAAGCCAATGCTATCCTGAAGATTGCACGCTCTGCGAACGATGCTAAGGGTTCTACGCTATACATAACGCTGTCTCCTTGCAAGGAATGCTGCAAGCTCATTCTGCAGGCGGGAATCAAGCGGATGGTTTATATCAACGAATACAAGGACACAACCGGGTTGGATTTCTTGCGCAGTGCCGAACTGGAAATCGTTCAAATTCCGGACATTGGCTGATAGGCTCATAATTTCTCTAAACATCTTCTTACACGGCCGTTGCAAATTCAGTTAGCTGATTAGATTTGTGCCACTCTATGAGCAACGAACTACCGGGGTCTATTAACTCCACCTCCCAACCAAACGATCGCAAGCCCTCACCGGTTCAACCGTTGTTGTTTGCATTGACCCTCATCGCGGGGATGTTTATCGGGACCAACCTCGGTGACAAGAATCTGCTGCAGGTGAAGCCGTCGGTGGAGCAGAATGCCAACAAGTTGGTTAGTCTCATTGATTTTATCGAAGACAACTACGTAGACAGCATCAATAAGCAGCAGTTGATTGAAGACGCGATTGCGAGTGTATTAAAGAACCTGGACCCTCATAGTTATTACATGGGTTCTGAAGAAGTGGCTATCGAGAAGGAACGTATGAAGGGTGAGTTCAGTGGAGTGGGTATTGAGTTTTTGATTCTCCGCGATTCACTGATGGTGGTAAAGACCATCGCTGAAGGTCCTTCTGAAAAGGCCGGAATTCTTTCCGGTGATCGCATTGTAATGGTCGATGGTCAGCCAATTTCAGGAAAGGAGCTCGATGGAGATAAAGCGCAGAAGTTGTTAAAGGGGAAGCAAGGCAGTCAAGTGCGTGTTGCAGTAATGCGTCCGGGTGAGCAAGGCGTGAAGGAGTTTACCATCGAACGTGGAAGTATTCCAATCGAAAGCGTGAATGCATCGTTTATGGTGAACGATTCTGTGGGGTATATACGCATCGATCGTTTTGCGGAGAAAACCTACGATGAGTTTATTCAGGCAACAGAACAATTGGAGGAAAAGGGCTGCTCTTCGCTCATACTCGATTTGCGCGGAAATGGAGGTGGACTACTCAATCAGGCTGCCGAAATTGTGGAGGAATTCTTAAACGAAGGCAAGACCATTGTTCGCACGCGCGGCATTCATACGGGTGAGGACGAAATACGCTCCAGTAAAAAAGGAAAATACCGCGACTTGAATGTGGTTGTAATGATTGATCAAAACTCGGCATCTGCCAGTGAAATTGTTGCGGGAGCCTTGCAAGACTGGGATCGTGCTGTTACGGTTGGTCGCCGTTCGTTTGGTAAAGGCCTGGTTCAACACGAAATGGAACTTGCCGACAATAGCGCGCTGCGCCTGACTGTTGCACGCTACTACACACCTACCGGTCGTTGCATTCAAAAGCCCTACGGCGATTCTATCAATTACGAAGATGATTTTCACGAGCGCTTGACCAAAGGCGAACTTACCAGTGCCGATAGTGTGCGTTTCCCCGACTCATTGCTGTTTAGAACACCTGCAGGTCGATTGGTGTATGGTGGTGGTGGAATAATGCCGGATGTTTTTGTGCCCATCGACAGCATTTACTTCTCCGGCTTACTGTCTGAAATAGCTTACAGCGGAATCATTCGTAATTATTGTTTTACCTATCTCGATGCTCATCGCAAGGAGATGCGCAAATACAAAAGCGCCGATGACTTTATTGCGAAGTTTACGGTAACTGACGCCATGCTTACCGGCCTTATTGAGACAGCCGAGAAGGAGGAAATCAAAATAAATCGTCAGGTAATTAAAAAGATTACACCCCAACTCAAGTCGCGCATCAAAGGACAATTCGCACGCAACTTGTTTGATGATACTGCCATGATTCGCGTGTCGCTCGAGTCGGATCCCGACTTCAAAAAAGCCTTGCAGGTTGCGCTTGAATACAAGCAATACGCATCGGTGCGAAAGCCTTAAGCAATCAATTGTTTGAACCACGCTAGTGCCTCTTTGTGCGCTTCCACCTGACCCATGTGTCCGGTGTTTTCTACAACGGTAACGCGTGCATTGGAAAGCGCTTGCAATTCATCAGTGAGTTGTTCAAGAGGAATTGACTTGTCGTTTCTTCCCAGGAAATAATAAACCGGATACGATACGTGGCGCAAGTGTTCCACATTATCTGGGCGTTCAATCATAACGGTGTGGGCGGCCTCGATGCAATCGCTGCTGATATCCTGCTGTGCTTCCGCTATCATCGCTGAAAGTTCGGTGGCGCATCGTTCTACATTGCAGTCTGCAAGCGTATTGCGCAGCATAGTGCCCAAATACAACTCTCTATTTTGACGTGCTGCGGCGATTGCTCGCTTGCGGTCTTCAATTTTGGATGCGCTATCTGCTCCGGCCTTCGAATGAAAGAATCCAAGTCCGGCAATGCGATGAGGAACCAGTGTTACCAGGGTAGAAGCTAAATACCCTCCCATGGAATGTCCCACCACGATCCAAGGTAATTCATCGTCCGGCAATTGGTCGATGATAGCTCTGCAATACGCTTCAGCAGTCAGTTCTGCGGGTATTTGCGGCTGTGTGCCATGTCCAGGGATTGACGGAGTGCTAATGGCGATTGAGTCATTCTGAATTTCTGAAATAAGGGCATCCCACATGGAAGGGCGCTCCGTAAATCCATGTATTAGAACAAGTCGTTTTGTAGCGCTCATACAGCTTCTGCTACGACCTCTTCCACTATATCCGGCATTTTCGCCTTCAATAAATTTTCAATGCCGCCCTTGAGTGTGGCGGTTGATGATGGGCAACCGCTGCACGAACCTTTCAATTGAACGTACACCTTCTTATCGCGATACGCCATAAAGTCGATTGCACCGCCGTCGCTTTCTACTGCAGGACGAACATACTCATGCAGGAGAAAACGAATTTCATCATCGTATTCTGTTGCTTCGAAACCACTGTAGTCCATGGCTTCTTTGTGTGAAGCGGTAGTGTCGTTTCCGTTGGCTGCCTCGCGTGTACGGTTTACAAGCTCAGCAGGTATCGCGCTAACAGCAACTTCATTTTCCATTAACCACTCGCGGATGTATTCACGCAATTGCTGCACAATCATTTCCCATCCGAGCGATTCATCTTTCAACACGGTTACGTAGTTGCTGCTAATGAAAATACTCGTCACAAAAGGAAAATTGAAAAGCTCTTCGGCCAAGGCTGATGATCCTTTTGCTTCTGTTTTGCTTCTGTATTCAACTTGCAATCCACCGGTGATGAGTGCACGATCAGCCACAAACTTCATGGCTGCCGGGTTGGGCGTCATCTCCGCATAGAGCGAGGTGGGTATTTTCTTCGAGGTTTCCATGGTGCAAATTTCGATAACTTCTCAGCGCATCTCAGCGTCTGATCGGTTAATTTTTTACTACGCCCAATGCGAGCGCGTTATCAAATTTTCCCAATATCTTTCCGCTTCCAATTAAACGAATCACCTATGCGAATTCTAACGACGTGGCTTGCGCTATGTGTAGTAGCGATAGCCAACGCACAGCCCACATTTCCCTACAACGGCATACTGCCCAAAGATGTCACTTCAGTGGCATTTACGCATGCTACGATTTTCACCGACCACCAAACACGCTTCGACGATGCGACCCTCGTAATTGAAAAGGGTAAGGTGATAGCAGTTGGAAACGGAGTTGCCATTCCGGCCAATGCTGTTGTCATGGATTGTAAGGGCAAATACATATATCCGTCGTTCATCGATTTGCACAGTGACTACGGAATTTCAGAACCGGCTGCAAAGGGAAGCGAGGGTTCCCCTCGCATGCGCGGTGGAAGCAACAACGAATCACCGAAGGGCGCTTTCGGTTGGAACGATGCAATCAACGCGGATTATAGCGCAGCTTCCAATTTTGTTTGTAAAGACGATGTGGCGAAAGAAATGCGCGGCGCAGGCTTCGGAGCTGTGCTCACACACAAAATGGATGGGATTGTGCGCGGTTCGGGTGCATTGGTAACCTTGGGCATAAACCCCAACTTGTCGATGCTGCAAACGGCAGTTTCAGCGCATTACTCTTTCAACAAAGGAACGAGTACGACAGGATATCCATCATCACTCATGGGATCAATCGCTTTGTTGCGACAGTCGTATTATGACGCTCTGTGGTACAAGAGCGGAGGCAACACGGAAGAACGCAATTTGTCGCTCGAGTCCATGAATAGGCTTTCTGAATTACCCTCGTTTTTCGATGCAGGCGACAAGTGGAATCTCTTCCGTGCCGATAAAGTGGGCGATGAATTTGGGGTCCAGTACATCATCAAAACCAACGGAACAGAATATCAACGACTCTCGGATGTTGCGGCTACAAAGGCGACGCTCATTGTGCCTCTCACATTTCCGGATGCATATGACGTAAGTGACCCATACGTTTCGCGCCTTATCAGCTTGGATGAAATGAAGCACTGGGAATTGGCTCCGTCGAACTGTGCCATGCTTGCAAAAGAAAAAATTCCATTCGCTATAACGGGCTATGGTTTGGGTGAGCGCGCGCAGTTCTGGAAGAACCTGCGCAAGGCGGTGAAGCGAGGATTATCGGAGGCCGACGCTTTGAAGGCGCTTACAACCACACCGGCAACAATCGTTGGAGCATCGGATCAACTCGGAATCTTGCGTGCCGGTGCATGGGCTAATTTTTTCATTGCTTCTGATAACATCTTTAGCGAATCGGCTGTGTTGCATGAAAACTGGGTGCAAGGTGAGCAATACATTGTAGAGGCTGCAAAAACCATCGACATCACCGGGAAGTATGAATTAAAGCTCCCGCTGCACACCTACGAACTCAAGGTGAAAGAGGTTGAAGGAAAAACAAAGGCATCCATTGAGCACGTGAAAGTGTCGAAAGCCGACGATGGAACTACCAAGAACGACACATTGAATTATGCTGTAACTATTTCACTCGCCAATGAACTGGTGACACTCTCATTGGATGCCGGGGATGAATATTACAAAGGTGTTATTCGCTTGGCCGGTGATATTGGCGATGACCGCTCTGCTTGGAGTGGACGTGGTCAGGATGCTGCCGGCAATTGGATGGAGTGGAGCGCAAGCAAGATGAAGGAAGAGAAGAAGGAGGATGGAGAAAAGAGAAAAGAGAATGAGAAGCAGAAGGAAAATGAAGAGGTGTTGGGTGAGGTGACTTATCCATTTACAGCCTATGGTTCGAAGGAGAAGCCGAAGCAAGAAACAGTGCTTATTAAGAATGCAACCGTTTGGACCTGCGATGCAGCAGGGATAATTGAGAATGGTCAAGTGTTGATTCACAATGGGAAAATTTTAGCTGTCGGCAAAACTGTAGATGCGTCGAAATATTCAGGGGCACGTGTTATCGATGCGAATGGAAAACACGTTACACCAGGGATTATCGATGAGCATAGCCACATTGCGTTGGCAAGTGTGAACGAAGGCGAACAGGCATGCAGTGCCGAGGTGGAAGAGGCGCGTGTGGTATGGCCTGAAGACATTGATATCTATCGCCAACTTTCGGGCGGGGTTACTTGCGCGCAGTTGTTGCACGGAAGTGCGAATCCTATTGGCGGACAAAGTGCACTCGTGAAAATGCACTGGGGAGGAAATGCTGATGATATGCTCGTTGACAACGCTCCCGGGTTCATCAAGTTTGCGTTGGGTGAAAACGTGAAGCAATCGAACTGGTACAACGACGGATCACGTTTTCCGCAAACGCGCATGGGTGTGGAGCAGTTGTATTATGATCATTTCATACGCGCTCGAGAGCATCAGGCGGCGCATATCAAAGCCCTTTCCAACAC
>JBKCGW010000036.1:0-1622 GCA_046303175.1 Flavobacteriales bacterium | reverse complement strand
ATTCAACTTCTCCGAAACATGTTGCATGGAATAATCGGATGCTTCATTGTAGGCCGTGCGTGCTCCTTCAAAATTACTTACCATGCACAAGCTATCTACTCGCGAGCATTTCTGCACAAGGATCACCTGAGCCATTCTCGCAGCCGCTAACTTGGCCTCATAATGGTTCTTTACCTCGTACAAATAATGATATACTTTGTAAGCAGCCTCATACTGCCTGTTCTGCTCCAACGAATGTCCCATCTTCATCTGTTTCCTCGAATAACAGGAAACAACGGTGAGAGAAATAAAAATCAAAAGCATGAGTCGGCATACAAACGAATGTAGATTCAGTTTTGGCAACGGAACAGCTTTCATGTAGGCAAAAATAAGAATTGCGATACTATTGAAAAACAAGCAACACTATGAACATTCGCCGCCCAATGAAGACCAATGCTAAGAAGAAAATTCGTTACTTGACGCCTGCGTTACCTCAATCCTTCTCTTGAGCCACCATCAGCTTCGCCATGCCAACCCTACCGGATTCGCTTCTGCATTCGATGACATAACAACCTACTGAAAGATCAATAGACACATGCATAGAGGATTGATGTAACCCTCCCCTCTCGAAAACCAATCGGCCGGATGAATCATACAACTTCACATATTCCAACGATTCTGAAGAACTAACCATGTATCCATTTGCTGAAGCATGCGGTACAATTACCAATTGCAACAACGAGCCTATCACTTCCGGCACATTGGTCACCAACTCACACTGCTGATTGGCGATACAGCCCAACGGATGCTGCACCGTGACGCAGTAGGTGCCTTCGCCGACCACATCGAGTGTGGCGCCATTCGATCCTGCCAGCGGCATGGCATTGTAATACCACTGATAGCTCATTCCTTCAACCGTCGACAATACTCCATTATTATATTCCAATTGTGGCTGGAACGTAGCGCAATCAAATACGCGATGGTCGGTAGTATTGGTTACCACAGCCTCGTTATTGTCGAAATAAATGTGGGCGGTATTCTCGACCAACTCATCGTGCTGCGCGCCCGGCACAACGGCCAAACGGTAGCGTATCCAGCCATGACTTAGTGGCTCGTTGTTCACGCTGTCGGGTAGCATGATGCCCATAAAACGGAATTCCATCGCACGGTTTTCCGCGTAATACGCATACGTCATATCGTGCGATGCGCCCAACCATTCGAAGGTGCTTGCATCCAGCGAACTATCGAGCGTATCTCGCACGATCACATCGGTGGCAGGCGCGTTGCCTGTATTCTGAAAGCGGATGCGGTATTCTATCGTGTCGCCCGCAAGAACATAGTGTGCGTCGCTCCACCCTGCCGGGAAACCGGCCTTGTCGTTGGGGTCGTAGGCACAGGTAAGCTCGGTGGTGACCGTTGAAGAATCAAGCGAATAGACATCGGGCGTAAACCATCCTATGGCTCCGCATGCTACCGTTAGCATGGCACCGGCATTATCGGCGGTGGGCGTTAACAGTCGAAATGGAAGCGACACCGAAGAACCCGGCGACACATACACCGTGTCGAAATAATAGCGCCCATCGAGGGTGTCGATCATAGGCGTGAGCGGAATAAAGTCGGTAAACATGGCATCGGGTTCCACC
>JBKCGW010000035.1:0-1692 GCA_046303175.1 Flavobacteriales bacterium | reverse complement strand
TGGAGCATTGTCTGCCGGCTGCACCACCACCGAAATCAAGGAGGTCATCATTCAACTGGCTGTATACGCCGGTTTTCCGGCGGCACTCAATGCTATGCAAGCTGCAGGCGAGGTGTTTGAGGAGTTGCAGATGCCGTAGGTGAAAAATCCTACTTCGCTTTATAGACAGCCTGCATGGCTATCACATGCGGGAAACTGATGCAGGCTATGAAGATGAAGAACAATCCCCATAGGTTCGTGCCGATGGTTTGTGGCATGGCAGGCCACCAGAAATAGAATAGCAGCAGTATGAACCATGCCCCGGCATGAAAGGGAAGGGCATGCAGCCATATGGATCGGTGGTTCATCTTCAAGTGCTGTTGAATTTGGCTCCAACTCACCAAACTGTGTTGACCAATGAAGTACAACCCAAAGGCAAAAAGCAGAGGAAGACGGCTGCATAGCATCAACCATCCGCATGTAATGGCGAAGGCGAAATTCTTACGCGCCAGCGCATAGCCCAGCCAAGGCAACAAGACCCAAAATGGACATGCGAAGGGAAGCGACAA
This sequence comes from Flavobacteriales bacterium, assembly GCA_046303175.1. Lineage (GTDB taxonomy): Bacteria > Bacteroidota > Bacteroidia > Flavobacteriales_D > Sanyastnellaceae > JAIBBG01. Next base: position 1,144 of record JBKCGW010000035.1, on the reverse strand, counting down.
ATCTCCCATGCTTTGCAGAATGGCATTCGTTTCACTTGCGTGGGTGCCGAGCAAATAAGCGAGCACTGAAGCACCCCACAGCATGGATGTGACTCTGTTCAACTGCCACAGCTTTCCATCGGCTTGTCCGAAGTGAAGCGAGGAATACAGGAGGAAAAGTACGAGCGCAACACTGGGCGCTACTATCCACAGCCCAGCCATGGCTGCAGCCCACGCCAGGTACTTCACGATGAAAGCGGGGGCTTTGTGAAACTCCCACTTGCCCGATTCCAGCAGATGGTCAACCGCTCCGTGCGGTATGCCAATGGTCACCATGCCGAATAGCAGGAGTCCATACCCAACAACATGCTGAAGTTCGGGATTGAAATCTAATAGGAAGATCAGCAAGGACAGCAACGTGAGCATCATCGGACGGAAAATGCCTGAGCGCGAAAGTTTGCGGAAGAGCGCTGCTACAAAGGGTTGCCAAGGTAGCTTGCTGAAGATCGAGACATCCTCTCGGACGCTCGTTTTTTCGTCCAGAAAATCGAGCACACGTTGTATGCCGATGTTCTTAAATAATGACGTGAAGATGGGTTTGCCATGCTGTGGTTGTTGCTTCAATATGTCGAGCAACAAACCATCGTAAAACGAAAATCGTCCTTGATTGGCTTCACCGTGTGTTTTGTTGAGTGTTGCGAGATCTTCGCCTTTCACGAGCTTTTCCGTGATGGCTTTCGCATGGTAATACATGTTTTTGAAAGCATAGCCAGTGCTCGGCTTAATGGAGTAGTTGCCGGCTCCCAAGCGAACAACTCCGGGTATCGATTCAGACTCGATTCTACCGTTGCTCATGGGTATGCAGCCGTGCTCTGTGCCTGTTCGCATATACGCTCCGAAGTTGCGTGCGATGTATTCTTCCAGCAGCAGTTCAGCGTCCGACTCTTGAAGGATGTCTGCGCCGAAGCGCGTCACTTCCACCAGCGCTCGGGTAGGCGAGAAGGGAAGTACATATACAAACTGAGTGTATCCCGATTGCTCCACCTCGAAATCCATGAAACGAAAGGCGTGGTGCCGATTCATTTCAACGGGTGTTTCAATCATCCAGCCTACAAAACTTTGATGGATGTGTGTTTCGCCCGGTTGCAACTCGGCGTGCACCGGA
>JBKCGW010000034.1:0-3433 GCA_046303175.1 Flavobacteriales bacterium | reverse complement strand
GAATGCCATGCCGCCCGCCCTGAATGACTTCCCTGACTTTGGCTCAACCAAGCATCAACAAGCCGCGCGCGAAACCGCCGAAGAGAGCATCACTCTTTTGAAAAACAATGGAGCACTGCCTTTGTCAAAGACAGCGAATATCCTTGTATGCGGACCGGCAGCGAACTCGCTCACACTCATCAACGGAGCGTGGACAAGAACATGGCAAGGTACCGATGCAACATGGGAAGATGGAACACGCAACACCATTTTCGAAGCCATGCAAGCCATCAATGCCAACACAGCGCATGTGGAAGGATGCACGCTCGATAGTTTGCTCGATGTGAAAGAGTCTATGGAAAAAGCTGCATCCAGCGATGCGATTGTGATTTGTTTGAGCGAGTTGCCTTCAACCGAAAAACCAGGTGATATTGAAGACTTGGCACTGCCTGCAGCGCAGCGGGAGTTCGTAAAGCAAATGAGTGCGACAGGTAAACCGATAGTTTTGGTATTGGTTGAAAATCGTCCGCGCATCATCCACGACATTATTCCGGTTTGCAGCTCAGTTGTGATGGCCTATCAACCCGGCGACCTCGGCAGCGATGCCTTGGCGCGCATCCTCTTCGGCGATGTGAATCCGTCGGGCAAGCTGCCCTTCACCTATCCGGCGCACGAGCAATCGCTCCTCACCTACGACCACAAGTTCAGCGAAACACTTGATCCGAAGTTTGGCAACACCGCCTATTCACCCGAGTGGCCTTTTGGCTTTGGAATGAGCTATTCAACGCTGAGCTATTCCAACGTGAAGGTATCGAGCAATGAACTCAAAGGAACAGGAAGTATCAACGTAAGCATCGATGTAACAAACCGTGGCAAGATGGACGCGAAAGAGACCGTTCTACTTTACACACGCGATCATGTGGCTTCTATTACACCGTCGGTTCGCAAGCTGCGCAAGTTTGACAAAAAGAGCATTGCGGCCGGAGCAACGGTAAATTATACGTTTGAAATTACAGCTGCCGATCTCGCGTTCATCAACAAAGACTTGAAGAGCGTGACTGAAGCAGGAGCATTCGACATCATCATTGGCGACCAAGTTGCCGTAATCAATTATCAACCTTGATGAAAACGCACTATTATATTTCTATTTTCCTCGTGCTGCTCGGCATGGGCTGCAAGCAGTCGAACCCAGAGGATGTGTTGGGACGTGTGGGCGATGAAGTAACCTTCGCCGGCCGCAAGTGGGATGTGAAGTGGGGACTAGAGCCTATGGGCCCGGGACCGAATATGTTTTCGCGCCTGTACGACGATGTGTGGGTAGACGAAAACGGTTGGTTGCACCTCACCATTGCCAAGCACGATGAAGTATGGTATTCGTCAGAAGTAGTGGGCCGCGACAACCTTGGCTATGGCACCTACACGTGGACCATTGATGCCGATCCCATGAGTTTCTCCGAAAACGTAGTATTCGGATTGTTCACCTGGGACAACAACACATTTTACACAGATGGTAATAGCGAGGTAGACATTGAGTTTGCCAAGTGGGGCGATTCGTTGAGCACAACGCCCACCACCTTCTCGGTGCAGCCCGTTTCTTTTGGCGGATTTTTCGCTGAGCGCACACGCGAGCGTGAAATTGCTGAAGAAGATTTGCGAGGCGTAACCACCCACACATTCACCTGGACCGACACGCTCATCACCTGGGCTAGTTACAAAGGCGACAGAGCAGAAGGCACACCTATTGCCACGTGGGATTTCGATTTGAATCACCCACCTCGTGTAAAAATTGAGGGAGGCCAAACCTCCATGCCTATTGTGATTCCTGCCCCCGGTTCAACTACAAACGCACGCATGAATCTGTGGACCTTACCCTACTCCTCTATTGGACCGAATAACCAATTGGAGCATGAGGTGGTAATTAGGAGTTTCACCTACGAGCCCATGTAATTTGGGTGGTAGTTTTTGAAACGAATGCACGAATTGCTTTTTTGAGGACTAGAGAATGCTCGAGGGCATGTCTAGTAAACGAAAAAAGTACACAGAAACAGCTTTTCAAGCTGATTAAAGGTTAGATACCACAAATAACTAGTAGAGTCAGGGTAGCCATCACCATCGGTGGTTAACCTACAATCAACGCCGCGTGCTCTTCAAGCTGCTTGATGTATTGCTCATGGATGAGCTTACCATCAGCATCGAGGGCCTTGGAGATGCCCGATAACTTGGGCTTGTGGTAGTGCACGTGCATCTTCAGGTAATGCAGCACTCCCGTGAGGTGATCTTGTCCGCGCATGTTACCCGCATGTCCGTAGCTAAGGCCAATCATGCTCGCGTGCTTATTCCAGAAAGACCTCACCGGCGATCCGTCGATAAACAACTTCAACACGCCCGGATACGAACCGTTGTATTCCGGAATGACAAAAACGATGTGGCGTGCTGCTTCGATGTACTCGTGAAACAGCTGTATAAATTCGGGTGAGCGATGCTCATACATCGTGGGAGCAAAGAAATCTGCAGGCAGCTTGGACAAATCCAATACGCGCGTTTCCTCGCCCTGCTTCTCAATGAGTTCGGCAACTGTGGCAGCCACTTTCGAGGTGGCGCTGTTGGTGCGATTGGTAGAAATGATGACTGTAATCACGATGGTTAAGTAACAACAGGGATGCGATAAGGTTCATCCAAAATAGGCCAAGCCTTTTTCAACACAAATCACCCCCTCCCCCATTCAACATCACCCGGACGATCGGATTCAATGTCCTAATTTTCAGTGGTCACTTTGCACTTATCAACACTCAACTCACAAAGTGCGTGTGCACAACTTTACCGCTCGTGAAACCGTGAAACGCTTTGTTCCACTATACTTTCGTGGCGTTCCACGCTGAACAATCAGTCCGTGAAACAAACCAACTATCAACTCACACAACCAATAGTTATGGGTAAAATCATCACCATTGCCAACCAAAAGGGCGGCGTAGGAAAAACCACCACCGCCATCAATTTGGCTGCTGCGTTGGGCGTTCTTGAATACAAAACATTGCTGGTCGATGCCGATCCGCAAGCCAACGCCACCAGCGGCGTGGGTGTTGATCCCAAAAGCATCAAGGCAGGCATCTACGAATGCCTGGTGAACGATATTCACCCGAAAGACCTGGTTCTTTCTACCGAAAACCCGAACCTGTTCCTCATTCCGGCACACATCGACCTGGTAGGTGCTGAAATTGAATTGATCAATGCCACCAACCGCGAGTATATGATGCGCAACGCGCTCAACAAACTGCGCGATGAATACGACTTTATCATTGTGGATTGCTCTCCATCCCTTGGTCTCGTTACCGTGAATGCGCTTACCGCAAGCGATTCTGTAATCATTCCGGTTCAGTGTGAGTACTTCGCATTGGAAGGATTGGGCAAGTTGCTCAATACGGTGAAAATCGTTCAGCAAAAGCTCAACACCGAC
>JBKCGW010000033.1:0-3248 GCA_046303175.1 Flavobacteriales bacterium | reverse complement strand
GCGCTAAAGCCGGCCACTATGGACGAATTGTTCGACCTGGAAGTGACCGCAGTTTATCAGCTGGCTTGGGAAGATGCTTCGGTAAAGGAAGCCACCTTAAAAGCGTTGGATGCCGGCGCGATGTATCGCTTCGTGTTTAATTACCGTGCCGACTATGAAGGAGCAGATGCCATCATGCTGAGTGCACAAAACGAAGTGTTTGTGATGACCGGGCGGATATTGGAATTTGAATACCTGGAGAATGCAACAGCAGCTCCGGTTGTTACGCCCGAATTGGCAGTGGAGGATGAGGATGATATGGATTTTGGAATGCTTTAAAACGAGAAACGATGTCGAGATTCATACATATAGCCGATGCTAAAAACCGCGATGCGGAAGTAGTATTTACCGGGAAGTCAAAGAAGCCCTTGGTTCATGCCGTAACGGCAGCAGGCGCTGAGGTGCATACCCTGCGGGTGCTGAAGGGAACTGCAAGGAACAGTTACGAGGGAATGCTGAAGCAGTTGGGCGCTGATGATGCAATTGCGAAGGCAATGATCGAAGGTGATCCGGAGATAGATCTGCAGATGACCGGCCGATTCATCAAGGGAAGTACGCGAGTGTATATCGATGCCGAGATGAAGCCTGTGTCGCGCATTTCAAAGAAAGAAATTGTGCATGCCCCCGATGGCAGTGTGAAGGAAGAGCGTGTGCCCAAGGAGTTGCTGTCCAACATACTTACCGAAAACGCCATCAAAGGCAGTAAGATGTTTCCCAAAAAGGAAGTATTCAACAAGTTTGTTTTTGCCAAGAAATACCAGCTCCACCATATAAACGGTTTGACCTTCGACTTTTTGTTTGACATGGCCAAAGAGCTCCACGACAAGCAATCGCTCATGATGGTGGGCGGAGGTCCCAAGGGCAGCGAGCCACTCGTTTTTCAAGACGGAGGCAAAACATACCGGGCCTTTATGGAAGGACGTATCAAGGAGAAATCGTATGTGCTTTTACTGCACCTTACGAATTTGGAGTTGAAGGCATGTTAAAAAAAAGTGTGTACATATCTTTTGTTGTACATAAATTCACGTTTAAAATTAAAATTTAAGTGATGGCTATGAAGTTGAAATCATGTAACTTAAAACAGCTTGCGAGCTTAGCAGCTGTTATCAAATTAAAGATTGCCAATTCGGATGTTGCTTGGGAGGAGCAGGGAGGCAATGAGAATTACGAAATTCAAATTAACACGTCTACAAATGAGGTTAGTAAGGTAAAGCCTAACAGCAAAGAAAGCATGTTGTATCAGTACACAGGTTCAAAAGCAGTGGGTATTCCGGAGGCATATGTGGATTGGCAATCATTTGAGGGAATGTTTGATGTTCGCTCTGCTGAGGACGATAAGAAATGGTATGTTTCCTATCATGGTTCAAGTGTTGAAGATTCATCAGATGATCTCAGTGAAGAGGATATTGAACTTGTAAGCGAAGTACTTAGCCCAAAGGTTGTTTTTGCCATCATTGAAGAAGTTTTGTCGGAGGTTGAATAGTTGATGTTATTTGAATTGATAATTGAGTATTAGATCGTAGAATAATGGAATTAAAAATTGGAAAGAATGTGTGGACTGCGGCTAATTTGTCGGCTGTTCAGTTTTTGAATGGAGAAAAGATTACCATTGCGAAAAGTAAAGGTGAGTGGAAGAAATTGTGCGATGAGAAAAAGCCTGCTTGTGCTTTTAGCAAGTTCAAGGACAAGCCTACTAAAGACGGAGTTTATTACAACGTTTTTGCGGCTTTCGATTCACGAGGCATCATTCCGGAGGGGTGGCGATTACCTACCTCCAAGGATTGGGTGAGCTTAGCACGTGCTGTTGGCGGAAAAAAGATTGCAGGGGAAGCGATGAAGGCCCCGAAAGGATGGAAGAACTATAAAAGTGATGACCCCGGCAGTTCAAAATTTAATGCTCTTCCCAGCGGTGAAGTTAATACCACTGCAGAAGCCCCCGACTTTAGTATGATTGGTTCAATGGCTAATTGGTGGACAACGGATGCCGATACCGGGGAAATTGTTGCAGCTTATATAAGCGAGTACTCAGCGGAACTCTATATCAAGCCGATAATCGGCGACGATATGCACAATCCCGATTATGCAGGGTTCACTGTGCGATGTGTTAAGTGAGGGGCGAATTCATTTGGAGCTTTTCTTAAAACCACTTAATTAATAAAATATAGCGTATGTATTACAAAGTTTTTACAAGTAATGGAGATTATGAAATTGGCTACCTATACAACATAACTGATCTTGAGCAGGTCCGGAGTTATTTGCTTTGGGAAGCGGATAACCAATACAACGATGACACGTTAGATGACGATCGTTATGAAGCAAAGGTAGCAAAGATTAAAGCCATGGACTTTTCTAAACTCGCCTCTCAAGACGAACTGAAGCAAGAGTTTGTTGATGGATTTGTGGATAAGCTGTATGTAACATCCTCGAAGAAGGAGTTTGCAACGAATCTTCTAGACGAATCACAGCGAGATTTGGTTGGTAATGCGCCCTGGGGGGAATGAGTAACGTCGAGACATTCGCAAGCGAGAATTTATTGAAAAGAGTTTAATCTTTATGAAAATCATAACACTAAAAGACAATGCAGAGCTAATTAAATATTACTCGAAGTATTCAAAAGTAATTTCTGATTTTTTTGTTATAAATGATGATACTCTTTCAGCGGATAATTTTTGTAAAAAGGCTATAACAGGCAGTACCTATCGTTCGTTTCATAAAATAGATTCTGATTCTGGAGATGGCATGAGTAAAATTTTCAAATTGGTGGCAAATGATTTTTATGCGAAAAATCCAACCAAGGATACCGAGAGAAATGAATTTATAGACAGGTTGAAAAAGCGTTCTAATGGGAAATTTAAAAATTGGAGTCCTGATGATGCCGGAATGCCCAAACTATTCAAAATATACAATTTATATTCCGCCTATTGGGTTGCGTTTAACCAAAAGGGATCCTTTGATTCAAAGCAGAAAAGCCTCTCTAAGTTGAAAGTTCCTCTGGATAAGTACTCTCTCACATTCATTCGAGATCTGTATAACTCCTGCTGCAGTCACAATGATTTCAAATTAAACGGTGATCTTAGTATGGGAAAAGTTAAATCAACAGAACATTATAATTCAATCAACCAGTTTATTGATTCGCTTTGCAAAAGTGTTTCTAAGGAAATGGGTATTGACTTTTTCCCAATTTATTTAGACATAATTCAAGTTGAATG
>JBKCGW010000032.1:0-1750 GCA_046303175.1 Flavobacteriales bacterium | reverse complement strand
AAACTTCGCAAGATTGGTCGCGTGATGCCGGGCAACATTACCGAAATCAAAAAACACCTTGCGCAAGAGAAAGACCACCTAGGACGTTCGTTTTCGGAAAACGGCATTTACCTGTGGTTCATCATTTCGAAGTTCAATGCGGTCATCGAATATTATAATCGGGCCATCAAAGACCCGGGCGAATTCATTGAACCCATTCAGCAATCGGAGCGAGCGCTGAACGAACTGATTCAATCGAAATACAAGTATACCCCACAACAAATCAACCGATGGAAAGCCTTCATTGAAGAGCGACTCAGCAATTGATATGCATATAACTCCCGAATACATAGCACAGCTCGTCACGTTCGATTCCTCCGATCCGAACTGGCAATTCGATGCAACGAATCCGGGTATGCGTCATTTGCAAGCGTTGGGTGCAGCCAAGGCTTACAACCTCATGCAGGAGCACCGCGTGGCATTGCTGGCCGATGAGGTTGGCATGGGAAAAACCATTCAGGCCTTGAGTGTATGTGCGGCACTTTGGCGCGAGAATCCCAAGGCACGCATACTGGTGCTGGTGCCCCGCGAGGAAATTGCGCGAAACTGGCAAGGCGAGTATCAGCAGTTCATTCGCAAGCACTACCGCCACAACGACAATGTGGTGAAGAGCATTGTGGGGCAGCAGCCGCTCAACGAGATGATCTTTTGCAGCAACCTTTATGAGCTTGTGCGATCGGTGCAGCAAGGCTGGGGCAAGTTCTTCCTCGGCAAAATATCGTCGTTCAGCGCTTTGCTTTCAGGCGACCTTACCATGAGCAGACTGAAATCGCTAGGTATTTCTCCCCTCGACGAAATCGGGCGCAAGCTGCGCAACGAATCGCCCGACTGTATTGCCGATGTAGCTCAACTGTTGCGTAATGAAATAGACCGACACGCAGAGCCAGGGGTTCCCTTCTTCGATTTGATTATCGTGGATGAAGCGCATTACTTCCGTCATGCAGAAGGAGGCAGCATTCGCACCCAGACTGCCAAGATTTTCTTTGGCGAGTCGCGCAAAACACGTGAACGCATAGCCAAGCAAGTATTGCTGCTCACAGCAACGCCCAACCACGGTTCGGCGAGCGACATCGGCAAGATTGTATCCTACTTTACGGATGCCTTTCAACAAACTGACCCGAACGAAATACTGAATACACTCTGCGTGCGCCGCCTGCGCCGTCTCGGAACAGCGGGCCACAACAAGTACAATTACCGCGATGAGCGAGAGCACGCCAGCGACTTCAGCGAAGACCCGCTGGGCGAAATGTTTTTCGGACTCTACCAACACGAGCTGGCGAAAGAGGCCATCAAGCAGCAGCAGAAAACCGGTGGTCGCGGTATTACGCGCATGATGCGTTACCTCGAAGGCGTGGAGCTCATACCTCAGCAGATAGCCCGCCCCAACCAAACGGATGATGAAGACGGAGGCGAGCAACGTCGCGATTTCAGTCGTGGTTCGGATGCTCATATTCTGCAGCGCATTTCCGAACACTACCGCACCATTTTCAACGACCATCCAGGGCATCCGAAATACAATGAGTTGGTCAATCGGTTGATTACCCACCATGCGCATGAAAAGGCCGTAGTATTTGTGCGGCGCATACCATCGGTGTTCGAAATAGCACAGCGCGTGTTGGAAGCGCATGACCGCAACTTCTGGAAGCAGCTGCAAAAGGGCGATTTAATAGACTTGAAGTATGAGCAGCTGAACAGAACACGCTTCAACCGA
>JBKCGW010000031.1:0-3174 GCA_046303175.1 Flavobacteriales bacterium | reverse complement strand
GCATCAGTCCAATTGTAATCCACCTGGTTTATTTTGAACGTGGATGCGATTTGTGATGTGCTGCATCGAGGGTACACCGGAATGTTGGGGAAAGTGGAAGCTGGAATCCATGGATCGTTCCATGGGTCGAGTACCATTTCTGTGTATGGGTCCGCAATGCGCATATCCTCCAAGTCGATGCTGTACTGAAATGCATAGGTGGTGTTGGCATCGAGACCGGTAATGTCCAACCAGAATTTGTTGCCGTCGGGGGTGCGGTTCATCAAATAGGCTGCGTTGAATTGCCAGTTGTTGAAATCGCCCAACACGTATACAAAGTCTTTATTCGGGGCATGTAATTGAAGGCGAACAGTAGAGTTGTCAATCACCGTGATGCCATCTTGCGTACCGACCGGAGCGGCAAGAACAGCGGGCTGCGGATTGATGTTGATGAGAATGGTTTCACTTGCGCTGTTCACGCCATCGGTTGCAGCAAGAACTACATCATATCCACCATCGGTAGCTTGGTTGAAGGTGTAGTTGAGTGTTGTAGCGTTATCTGCCGCGGCAACCACTTCGCCATTTATGGTGAGTGTGAGTGTCGCAGGAGAAGAAGATGCGCACTGAAGTGGAATGTTCTCGTTTACATCTGCATTGATTACTTGTTGAAAGGGTTGTATGATTCCCGCGTGAAAGCCTGGTTCATACAAGTCGAGGTAGATATCGGATCCATCCGCATTGCGTCCTACCAGCGATCCATTCGCATTGCGAAATACAAACATCAATCGAGCTACATCCGTGCCTGCCGGCATTTCATCGTAGAAAGAGGATGGCTGAATTTGAATGGTGTGAACGTTGTTTCCTTGCGGACTCAAAAGCAAAGAAGAATTGGCTGTACCCCAAACATTATCCGGTCCTTTTACATACTGCCAGTTGTTCACGCAATTGTCTACGTCGTTTTGTGTAACGATGCCGGTGTGCGCATACAAAGGCACTACGTTATTCAGTTCACCATTACCTGAGGTGGCGTTGTAGGTGATTGTAATAACGTCGTTTTGCGTTGGAAAAGGTGGGCTGGTGGTAAGGATTTGAGCCGAACAAGGCAATACGAGCGAGGTTATCGCTAATAAGGATAGAATTGTTTTCATGGTAATCGATTCGATTAGGTTCCAAATATAGATAAAGTGTATTGTGTACACTTACTATTTTTTGTGTCAACGAAAGGTAGCATAAAGTCCATTCATCGAAACTCCTAAAAAAGAAAACTGCGTCCCCTGCGATCTCGTGGTTGTTTACAAACCGCCGAGAGCGCCGAGGACGCAGTAATCAGAAAATTCTATCCTTACGACAGCTTATTGCTGCTGGAATTGCTTCGCAAATCGCTTGCGGTCGTTCTCGTTGAGATACACCTTACGAAGACGAATGCTCTTTGGAGTTACTTCTACGTATTCATCAGCTCCAATATATTCCAATGCTTCTTCCAGGCTAAAGCGAATCGGCGGTGCCATTACGTTTTTAGCATCTGTTCCTGAAGCACGCATGTTGGTTAGCTGCTTGGTTTTCGTTACGTTCACTACAAGATCATTATCGCGTGAGTGCTCGCCAATTACCTGGCCTTCGTACACCTCGTCCATAGCATCTACGAAGAACTTACCGCGGTCTTGAAGGTTCGAAATACTATATGCAACCGCATTGCCTGTTTCCATGCAAATGAGTGATCCGTTCAAACGACCGGGGATTTCTCCCTTCATAGGTTGGTACTCTTTAAAGCGGTGCGACATAATCGCTTCACCTTGTGTAGCGGTAAGCATGTAGCTGCGCAAACCGATGATACCACGCGATGGAATTTCAAACTCCAACACGGTGCGATCGCCCTTAGGTTCGAGATTTTTCATTTCACCTTTACGCTTGGTAACCGCTTCGATAGCTGTTCCCGTCATATCGGTCGGCAAGTCGATGGTCAACTCTTCAATCGGCTCGTGCTTCTGTCCGTCGATTTCTTTTACCAATACACGTGGCTGACCAATTTGAAGCTCGTAGCCTTCGCGACGCATGGTTTCAATTAATACAGACAAGTGCAGTACACCACGTCCGAATACCATGAAACGGTCAGCCTTATCAGTCTCCTGAACACGCAGTGCCAGGTTTTTCTCCAATTCTTTTTCCAGACGCTCTTTGATGTGACGGCTGGTAACGAACTTACCTTCTTTTCCGAAGAATGGTGAGTCGTTGATGGTGAAGAGCATACTCATCGTTGGCTCGTCAACAGCGATAGTTGGCAATGCTTCCGGGTTTTCGAAGTCAGTGAAGGTGTCACCGATTTCAAACTCTTCGATACCGTTGATAGCACATATATCACCTGAAACAACGCTTTCTACTTTGCGCTTGCCCAGACCTTCAAATACATACAATTCTTTGATACGGCCTTTTACAATTCTTCCATCGCGCTTGGCAAGTGAAATAGGCATGCCTGCAGTAAGCTCACCGCGGTGCAATTTACCAATGGCCATACGTCCGGTGTAGGCAGAATAGTCGAGTGAAGTCACCAACATCTGCGGTGTTCCTTCACGCTTAATTGGGCCTGGGATGTGTTCCAATACGAGGTCGAGCAGGGGCTCGATGGTGTCGGTTTTTACTTTCCAGTCAAGACTCATCCAACCGTGCTTGGCAGCGCCATAAGCAGTTGGGAAGTCGAGCTGTTCTTCGGTTGCACCCAAGTTGAACATGAGGTCAAATACGGCCTCGTGAACCTCTTCCGGAGTGCAGTTTTCTTTATCTACTTTGTTGATTACAACAATCGGCTTCAAACCCATTTGAATGGCCTTTTGAAGTACAAAGCGTGTTTGTGGCATCGGTCCTTCAAAGGCATCTACCAACAGCAATACGCCTTCGGCCATGTTCAATACACGCTCAACCTCACCGCCGAAGTCACTGTGGCCCGGTGTATCGATGATGTTGATTTTGTGTCCTTTGTATTGAATCGAAACGTTTTTAGCCAAAATCGTGATACCGCGTTCACGCTCGAGGTCATTGTTGTCGAGGATGAGCTCACCGGTTTGCTCGTTTTCACGAAACAGCATGGCAGCATGAAGCATCTTGTCTACCAAGGTCGTTTTGCCGTGGTCTACGTGAGCGATAATCGCAATATTCCTGATTTTTTGCATGTTGGGTTTTTAAAATCGGGTGCAAAAGTAC
>JBKCGW010000030.1:0-9197 GCA_046303175.1 Flavobacteriales bacterium | reverse complement strand
TGGATACTTACCCTTGAAACAATGGGAAGTCAATCGGGAATGGTAGAGCACATTGCGCGCAGAATGGCGGAGGTGTCGAGCGAAGTTCTCTTCCGGCAGGATATTGATTTAGCTCTTTCATATGTAAAGGAGGCCTATAAGTTGGCACCAAAATCATCGCTAGTTAAAAGCAAATATCGCGATGCGGTAATGGCTAGATACACTCAATGGGTAAATCAGCGGGAGATTAATACGGTTATCGGTGATATGCAGATGCATATGAATAATCTTTCTCTCAAGAAAATTTATCTGGAAACGGCTGATACTCTTGCCCGTGTATTGTCTCTTCAAGAAAATTTGAATAGCATCAATGATGCAATCAAGGTGCAGAAGAAGTTAATTGAGTGGGATAAGAATCCGCAATACTACTATGCGCTTGGCTTTTCATTTTTCGAATTATACAAGTTTAAGAGTATCAGGGAAACTTCTGCGCTTGAATTAAGAAGCATATTAGAGGAAGCACTAGCGAATTGTCGCGATGCCTATAATTTGTTGAAGTCTTCCGAGCAACCGTACTTTGCTTCGCATCTAATTCAGCTTGCTGTAATGAATGAACTTGGTAAATATGAAGACGCTCAAATGCAGGCAACCGCAGAGCTGGGGGCATCCTCTTCCAATATGTCAAAGGAAGTTCAGCTAGCGTATCGATTGGAGTTGGCTAAAGCCTTTTCAGCACAAGGCAACTTAGCCGGGGCAGAAGCCGAATACATGACAATTATCGGACTTGATGTTACCAATAGAATTGCCAGGGAATCCCTTGTTGAGGTGCTCATTCAGGAATCGAAGTTTGATGCTGCCTACGATGTTCTGCAGCAATTGATGCTTGGAAAAGAAGAGGTGCCGGCATACACCCTACTCCTCGGTCGAATCGCATTGCTGAAGGGAAATAGCAGTGAAGCAATCTTCCGGTTGGAAAAGGTGCTTTCGAATGATCCATCGTTGAAACAAACGTTTGTCTATCTGGCTGATGCGTATTTCGCTTCCGGCAATGTTTCGCAAGCCAGGAAGTACTACGATTTGGCCATTCAATACTTGGATGAAATGATTGCCAAGGTGGGGCAGGGCAACAGAAAAAAGCAATTGATTGATTCGTGGCCCGAAGAACGATTGCGAATTCTGAATGTCCTAGCACAGATTACACAGCAACTCCAAGATTATAAATCGTCCTTAGTTGCGGCGCAGCGACTTATTAAATTGAAAGAGACGACCGCTGAATACCATTACATCGCCGGTAATGCATGTATTCAATTGGGACGCTTATACAACGCCATACAGTATTTCAACAGAGCGATTGCATTGAGTCCGGATGAGCGTTTTCAACAGGCATTAGCATCAGCCCGTCAGGTGCAATCCGAAAACATATTGAACTCAACTCCATTGTCGTTGGGAGAGGTGTTGGTAAACGAGTTATTTCCGAGTATCTACAAGAACTATTCAGATGTTCATCAGCTTCCTGCCGGGGAATTCATTCTGACGAACAACACAGATGCTGTAATTACCCCATCTTCGATTACTGTTTTTTGTCCGGAGGTGATGTCGATGCCCACACAAGTGAGTTGTGCGCCTATTATCGCACAAAGCAATTCGCTCATACGTTTCCCTGTGCTTTTTACGGAATCAATTCTGGAGAACACAGAAGCCGTCAATCTACAAATGGAAGTGGTGGTAGTTTATACCTATAACGGATCGGAGCAAACAGTAAGAAAGTCAGGTGCTTTTGTTCTCAACGGTCGCAATGCCATCATTTGGTCAGACAAAAGGAGAATGGCATCATTTATTGCTCCGGGAAGTGATATGCTTGTCGATTATAATAAACGTGCAGATCAGGTATTTAAGGGTATGCCCAAGTTTGGCCTCAACCGTTCCGTATTGAAAGCGGGTCAGCTCTACACGTTGTTGAATCAATCTGATCTCGCATACAGCAGCGATCCCAACCAAGGTTATTCCAGCTTATCGGTGCGCACAGAGGTAAAGGATTTTTTGCAGTTTCCTCTTGAAACCTTTGAGCGAAAGGGTGGTGATTGCGATGATTTGGTGGCTTTGTATGCTTCGCTTTTGGAAAGTGGTGGAGTGTCTTCTGCATATATCGATGTGCCGGGTCACGTGATGGCTGCTTTTGATTGCGGGATTAAACCCAATGACATGGCCGATAATGGTTTACTGCCAACCGATGTGATTGTAATGAATGACAGGGTTTGGATTCCCGTTGAGGCCACAAAAATTGGAACAGCCGGATTTTTTCAGGCATGGAAGGCCGCTGCCGATAGATACTACAGAGAGTTGGAGGCCGGACATTTCCCGGAACTTATCCCTTTCGCTGATGCATGGAGCATCTATAAGCCTTCAAGTTACCAGCCCAAAGGTTTGTTTGTTGATGTACCCTCTGATAGCAAGACAAAAGAAGAATACCGTCAGTTTGTTGTTCAATTTGTAACAAAGACAAAACAGAATACACTCGATGAGTTGGCTGCCCGTTGCCAGGCGGAACCTCAAAACACCTTTGTTCGAAATGAATACGGTACGTTGTTGACCCAAACCGGGCAATACGAGAAAGCCCGAAAAATATTCTCCGAGACGTTGGAAATGACTCCGGAAAGTGCCATCGTCATCAATAACATTGCGAATATTGATTTTTTGCAAGGCAACTATACCAAGGCAATTTCCAATTATGAATGGGCTAGTCAATTAGACAATCGCGATGCCCAGATACATGTGAATTTGACTAAGGCGCATTTGCAATTAGGCGACAGAGCTAAAGCGCGCGAACAATTTGAAAAGGCAGTAGAACTCGATTCGAGTATATCTGATATCTACCAGGAATTAAAAAAACAAATCCAATGAAAACAGTAATCTTCTTTTTCGCATTTGTGTTGGCATTGCAAAGCGGCTTTGCGCAGTCTGATACAATTACAGCAGGAAATATAACTTATTACGAAGGAAAGGTTGAGCTGGGTAAAGATCCTACATGGGTGCGAGCCAAGATTAAGGCACCTGTGAAGCGAAATCAGTGGATCAAAACTTCCGCGGAGGCGATGGTTGAGATTAAATGGGTCAATGGTACCACGAGTGTAGTAGGACCCAATTCAAAGGTGGAGGTAAAGGCATTGGCACAGGCAAGCAATGGCAATGCGAAATCCGCAACGGAGGGTGTATTTGGCGATTTCATGAACGTATTCAAAAGCGGAAACGGCAATACAAAAAGTGAAGAGGGTGGAATCCGTCGTGATAATGAAGAGCAGTCTGAACCGGAAGAGGTATACTGGAAGAGGGAGGGAATCATCTCCTTTGAACAGGCGTTTTCGGTTTACGAGCAAAAATCGTATTCGCAAGCCATCACAGGTCTGCATGCATACATCGATCAGAATCCGAAAGCGGAAAATACCAAGTATGCTTACTTCGCGTTAGGTCATTGCTACGTCATGGCAAACAACCCTATAAAAGCCCGCGAAATTTTTAAAAGTTTTGTGATCATCTACGCTAACGATCCATTGAAGGCAGATGCTGAGAAGGTTCTTGAATTGATTCAGTAAGGCATATCAATCATGAGTCAACCGAATTTCTTTCGGCGAATTTTTCGCTATGTGCTAGCTGCTTTTTTGTTGGCAATAGCATGTGTTGTCATTGTGGAGCTCTTGGTGTATGCTTCGTCTAACATGGTCCGTTCACCGCTTGAAGCAATGGATGACGAAGTGGTTGACTTGTCGTATCATATACGTCGCGTGAATCTCGATCATGCATTGGTTAAGCCGGAGGATATAGTTATCATCGATATCGATGATTATAGCATTGCTCAATTGGGGCGCAGTCAATCGTGGCCCAGAAGCTACGATGCCAGGGTAATTAACTACATCGCATCCGGAAATCCAAAGGCAATAGCAATCGATTACTTATACACCGAAAGTGATAGCCTTAGTGATGCATTTATTGGAGAATTGGAAGTAGCAGGTGTTTCCAATGCACGCGAGGTAGCTCGTGCTATGAGCACCGATCACACGCTGGCTTCAGCAATCGATTCTGCCGGCTCTGTTTATTTGGCATTCTTTGATGATGATGCGCGGGAAGGGATGGCAGATTTCGATCGAGCCTCCGAATTGTCGCTGTTGCCATGTGATTCGGATGTAACCCGGTTGAAACGATGGAATCGACCTGTATTGCCGATAAGTGAATTCTCGAAAGCGGCCAGACAAGTTGGAGGTATCAGCGTGAAAACATCCTACGACGGAACCGTGCGCTATTACCAGGCTGTTAGCGCGTTGACTAATGGTACAGAGGCATCCCATGCGGTTGCCAATTTTCCGGTGTATATGATGCTCGATGCGAAGAATATTCCATGGAGCGAGGTTGTTGTCACCAAGCGTGGTCTTGTATATGCTGATAGCTTATTGGTTCCACTAAGTGATAATGGTTCGTTTCGCTTGAATTGGTTGGGTAATGAGGAGAAATTCCGATATATCTCCTATTACAAGGTTTGGGATGAATTAATGCCGGCAGAATTCTTTGAAGGTAAGTATGTTTTTTTAGGTGCGAGCGCTTCCGGATTACAAGATTTGAAGACGGTACCATCTCGCGATGATAAAATGCCGGGGGTTGAAGTACATGCAACGGCTTTTTTGAATTTAATGAATGGAGCTTATCTGAACGAACCCGATGAAAACCAGGTTCGGTTAGTTTATCTATTGCTAGCGTTTATCATGATGCTGGTTTTCTTGTGGGCACATCCGATAGTAGGAGTATTGCTGGCCATAGTTTTCTATTTCGCATACCGCTTCTTGTTTGAATTGTGGCTGCTTCCGCTGAAGCACACCATTGTGCCTATCGCCGCTTTGATGACTCTTACCTTGGTATGCTATGTTGTCAGTGTTTTGTATGCGTACTTTATACGTGAGCGACGAACTCGCTTTCTTAAGAATGCATTCGGAACGTATGTTTCCCCTGAAATAGTGAATCAAATCGCTAAACCCGGTTACGGACTGAAGCTCGGTGGTGAGAAAAAAGAACTGACGGTTTTGTTTTCGGATATCCGAGACTTCACTTATTTCTCAGAGCGATTCGATTCGCAGCAAACTGTGACCTTTTTGAATCATTATCTCAGTTCAATGTCGGAGGTCATATTCAAGCATCAGGGAACCATTGATAAGTTTATTGGCGATGCGATTATGGCCATTTTCGGTGCCCCTGTTCCCCAGCAGGATCATGCGGATAAGGCATGTCTTGTGGCCATGGGTATGGTCGAAAATCTACAAGCCGTTAATGAAGAAAATATAAAATTGGGATTCCCGAAAATAGCCATTGGTGTAGGTATCAATACGGGGAATATGACCATTGGAAACATAGGCTCCAATAAGCGATTCGATTACACGGTAATTGGAGATGCCGTCAATTTGGGAGCGCGTCTAGAAGGGCTCACCAAGTTTTTTGATGTTCAAGTAATTGTTTCCGAACAAACCCGAGAAGCTGTAGTAAGCAAGGAACTTCGTTTCCGTGAATTGGGCAATGTCATTGTGAAAGGAAAGGAGCAACCTGTAAAGATTTATCAGCTTCTTTCTTCCTTCGATGAATCTTCAAGTTATCAAGCTTGGATTAATCACTGGGAGCGTGCTTTTCAATGGATGGAGTCACGCAATTTGCCGGAAGCAATCGAATGCCTGAAATGCTGCCAGGCAATCGTGCCGGACGATTTAGCGACATATTACTACATCAAATCGTGTGAAGCATACTTGGATACCCCCGAGAATTTTGATTTACTCATACGCATGGAATCTAAATAGAGAGGACGTGAGATATTGATGTATTCTTGCCCTAAGAATCGGGTCCTCCATCGTAGTGAATTCCTTTAACGAACTTTTCGAAGCACATAAAGACGCTGTTTTTCGGCTTGCTCTGCGTTATGTGAATTCTGCAGAGGACGCAGCAGACATTGCGCAGGAAGTTTTCGTATCAGTCTATTTCGGCATCGAGAATTTTGACCAGCGATCGAAAGTGAGCACTTGGATTTATCGAATCACCATCAACAAATGCCTCGATCATCTCAAAGCCCGTAAGCGCAAAAAGCGATGGGGTAAAGTGATTTCACTTTTTGGAAGAGCTGAAGAGGAACAGGTTGTAGGTAATAGTGCTATATCTGCTGATAGCGATATGCTGGAAAGAGAATTGGATGATCGGGTGATGCAGGCGATAGCGGGCCTGCCCGATAATCAACAAACTGCAATTGTGCTTGCCCGTCTCGAAGGACGCCCCCAAGCTGAGGTCGCTGAAATTATGGGGCTCTCGGTGAAAGCAGTGGAGTCGCTGCTGCAACGAGCCAAGAAGACACTCGCGGAAAATATTTCAGAATACAACGAAGGAACGTCGAATAAACATCGTCAAAACCCTAAACCATGACTGAAGCAGATATCCATAGCTCCATCGAGAGGCTTGCCAATCGCAACAAGCATGCGGTTGCACCGACTCACTTACGTGCGCGCATTGATGCGCGTATTCGAGAGGCACGTCGCAACTATGTAAAGTGGCCCTATGCTGCAGCTTTTCTGCTTGCGTTGGGCTTGTTGGCAGCCCTGCAGATTAGTAGACTTCGAGCGCGTGTGTTAGCTGAACAAACGCAAATCCTAAATACAGATTACCTCCTACCCACGAATATATTGTACCATGAACAAGAGTAAATTATTGATTGTAGCGGTTGTCGTTTTGGCAGCGTTGAACCTGGTTTTGATGTGGCAACTTTTCAGACGCCCACCGCATGCCAGAGAATCGAACCGTGCGATTATCATTGATCGTTTGAACTTTGATGATGCGCAAACCAAAGCGTTTGACGAATTGGTGACCGCACATCAAAGGGACGTTCGTACGAAGGAAGATTCGTTGCGTCAATCCAAGAATGAACTATATACTCGGGCTCTCGCTCAGGGTGATTCCGTTTTGGCGAATGAAATGGTTGCTAAGATTTCTCAACTGCAAACATCGATTGAATGGATTCACTACCGCCATTTTGAGGATATTCAAAGGATTTGTCGACCTGAGCAATTGCAGGCTTTCAATGAGCTTACCAACGAACTCGCTGGAATGTTCAATGCGCGCAAACCGCATCCTAAGTGTCCTAAGCCATGATGCTTCGCTTTATTATCTGCGTGCTTTTCACTTTCCCTCTTGCAGGTCAGGCCCAGCGCATGTGGCAACCTGAAGTGTGCGTGATTTCAATGCTGGGCAAACAGCGTTTCATTCCGGGTGAGATGGTTGTGCTGAATGACGACACACTGAAGTGTTCGGAGTTGAAAATGTATCTCGGAAGTTTTTCTTTATTGAAATCGGGTAAGACTGTTGCCCAATGGCCACTCGATTATTTCCTGATCGATTTTTCGGATGCTACCACTACATCGTTTCGATTACCTGAAGTTCCATTCACTGATTTTGACGAGGTGTCTTTTCTCATTGGTGTGGATAGCCTTCTGCAGGTGGATGGCCCGCACGAAGGCGCACTCGACCCTGCGAAGGGCATGTATTGGACGTGGCAAAACGGCCACATCTATGTGAAGATGGAGGGCACTTCGTCGAAGAGCCCGGCATCTAATAGTTCATTTGCTTGGCACATGGGTGGTTATTATGGTGCATTGAATGCTGCCCAAAGGTGCATGTTCCCTTGTTCACGAAAACATATGGCCATCACAATCGACTGGACGCAATTCATGGGTGCGTTTGCCATGGAAGAGCAACATCACATCATGTCTCCATCGTCTGCGGCGGTGCGTGCCATGCTATTACTGCAAGAAGGAGTATCGGTAGAATGAGTCGACTGCATGCCATAGCGCTTATTGGTTTGACGGCGTTTTTGCTTGCTTTCACAATGGGACAGCCCGAATTCTTCGAAGTGCCGGCGGGCTGGCCACAACCTATATACGATTTATCAAAGAATAAACTCACGCAAGAGAAGGTCGATCTGGGTCGTGTGCTTTTTTACGATCCCATTCTCTCTCGCGATAGTACAATCTCGTGCGAGAGTTGCCACAGTTCGTTTGTGGCATTCACGCATGTTGATCACGCCGTGAGTCACGGCATAGAAGATCGCATCGGCACACGAAATGCTCCTTCGCTAATGAACCTCGCATGGCAGCGTAGCTTCATGTGGGACGGAGCCATCAACCACCTCGACATGCAGGCGCTAGCTCCCATCACCCATCCGCTCGAAATGGATGAGAAACTGCCGGTAGTGCTCGAAAAATTGAAGGCACAAGTACGCTATCGATTTCTGTTCGAGCGAGCATTCGGCGACACGGCGATTACAACGGAGCGCTTGCTACTGTCGATGTCTGCCTTTATGGTCACGCTCGTGAGCAGCAATTCGAAATATGATCGAATGAAAAGAGGGGAGGCTTTCTTTACTCAACAGGAGCAACAGTGATATGCATTATTTCAGCAGCACTGCAACGCCTGTCATACCGAACCGCTTTTTACCAATGGAGAATTCGCAAAGAACGGCTTGTCTGTCGATCCATCACTGCGCGACCTCGGGCGATTCGTTGTTACTCAACAACCGTCCGATTCCTTTCTATTCAAAGTACCCACGTTGCGCAACATAGCTTATAGCAAACCCTATATGCATGATGGTAGAATGAAAGGACTCAATGATGTGATGCAGCATTACACCGGCTTGCATGAGCGAAAGTTGAAACTCAATAATGCCTTGGATGAAATGCCAGCGCTCACTTCAAATGAGCGCGTGGACTTAGTGGCATTTTTACTAACTCTGTCTGATTCGTCCTTTGTGATGAACCGCTCAATTGCTTACCCGAAAGAAATTATTTCCGCTTTAGCGAAGGAATAGCGAAATCATATCGTCTAAATACCCGAATACCTTTAACCCACATGAAAATACAACTCACAATTATCGCATTCATCGCCGCAGCGATTGCGCATGCACAAACCAATCCTGCCATTCTGCATTGGATTCAAAACCCACAAGGCACAACGGGTGCGCATTACGTGGCGGGCAACAGCACACTCATACAAGACAATGTTCCAGTGAATGTGCAAACCGTGCAGTATTCCGATGCGTGGGTGTATGTGAGCACCAACGGTATACCGGCATATCCTACAGGACCGTTTCAAGACGGTAACCCATCGCAGGCATCCGATCAGAACGCGATTTATAAGATCTCGCTCAACCC
>JBKCGW010000029.1:0-8574 GCA_046303175.1 Flavobacteriales bacterium | reverse complement strand
TGTTACATCGCAAGTCAACTCATCCGTTCCGGTGGTGTTTACAATATTCACCGTTGGAAGAACAACATCTTCCGCTATCGATACCGAAGTAGAAGCAGAGCATCCATTGGAAGCTGTGAGTGTTACTTCATAATCTCCGGGGTGCGATACTGTCAAGTCCGACGTAGACGACACAACCGCACCAACCGAATTGGTCCATTCGAATGTACCGGCACCCGAAGCCTCCAATACTATCTGAGTAACGTCGCAAGTCAACACATCTTCATTCGTCACATTGTTAATCGACACCACCGGAATATTTCCATCGCTGCCGATCGTTACAGAAGCTTCAGAAGTACATCCATTCGCTCCTGTTACGGTTACGGTGTATATACCTGGTGCACCAACGGTTAAGTCAGCTGTATTTGAAAGAACAACGCTTCCGTCAGACCAACTGAAGGCACCATTGCCCGAAGCCTCCAATTCGATTTCGCTGAGGATGCAGGTAAGTGTAGAAACTCCGGTAATGTTTGCTATGCTCGCTCCAGGAACAATGATATCCTGTGTAATTACAACCTGGTTATCACTCACACAGCCGTTGGCTAGGGTTCCTGTGGCCACATATGTACCAGGTGTGTTCACAACCAACTGGTCGCCTATACCCAATACATTCCCTGCTAAATCAGTCCACTCATAGGTATCGGCACCCGACGCACTCAACGTAATTTCAGTTAGTGCACATGTTAACTCAGTTTCACTTGGCACATTCGTAATCGCAACAACAGGCAATTGAATATCTTCTGTAATAAAAATTGATTCTGTATCGGTGCAGCCATTCACAGAAGTAACCTCCACCGTGTAAGCACCAGCGGCAATAACAGTCAACTCTGCAACATTCGACACGATGGTTCCGGAAGCATCTGTCCATACAAAAGAAACCCCACCCTCAGCAACAAGCTCAAGTTGCTGATTGACACAATCAATAACCGTTACATTCGGAGAAGTTGTGATGCTAGCAACAGGCGTTGTAGTATCCAAGGTAATTTGAATTTGATCAGTCGATTCACATCCGTTGATTCCCGTTACTGTTAGCGTATACGTACCAGCTTCAGTTACCTCAGTAGAGTTTCCAATCACACTGCCTCCCGACCAAGCAATGATTCCATTGCCTGAGCCTTCCAACTCAATCATGGTGTTAGAGCAATCCAATTGAGTAATTCCGGTAAGATTCGAAATGAACGCACCTGGAGTTGCAACGTCTTCCGTAATAGAAATAGATGCCGAATTAGTACAGCCATTTGGAGCAGTCAGAATAACCTCATAGAATCCGGGTTCAGAAATGGTGATGGCACTCGAAGAGCCAAAGGCAGTGTTCCATACCAACGTTCCTTCTGCATACACAACTTCAACCTCAATCGCCTCCACCAAGCATGTCAACTCTGTATCTGCAGTTAGGTTAGTTAACTCAACTGAAGGAGTAACTACATCTTGAAGCACTTCATAGATAGAGCTGGCATCACATCCATTGGCTCCAAGACCCACTACGGTATAAATACCAGGCTGCGTCACGTTCAACGCAGCATCCACACCAATTGAAATACCCGAGTTATCGAACCACTCATAGCTTACACCTCCTGTTGCATTGAGCGAGATAGAAACGTTCGCGCAGGTTAGAATATTTGAGCCTGACAGATTCGAAATGGCAATACTTGGCGAACTCAAATCTTGAGTGATGGTTATATTCTCGATTGTCACACAACCATTCTCTCCCGTAACAGTTACTTGATAATCGGCTGCTGCTGTTAATGTCTGCGAAGCACCAAATCCAAGACCGTTGTCCCATTCGTAAACGAATCCGCCTGTTGCAACCACATCAATTGACTCAACTGCACAGGTTAGTTGATTGGTTCCGGTCACATTATCGATTACAACTACAGGAGCATCCACGTCTTCGGTAATCTCATACTGCAGCACATCTTCGCATCCATTCAATCCGGTCACAGTAACTGTATAAATAGCGGGATTTGTAACATTTACAACTACTCCCGTTCCAAGACCATTGCTCCATTGATAGCTCGCGCCACCGGTTATCTCCAATGTAATTTCATCCACAGCACATGTCAAGACATCCGTTCCGGTAACGTTCGTGATTGTCGCACTAGGCAGTGCAAAATCGCCAAACACTTCGAAAGACTCACCGCCGGTGCAGCCATTGGCAGCCAAACCGCTTACGGTGTAGACACCCGGTGCAGTTACTATCAAGGATGCTCCACTGCCGATGCTATTGCCGAAAGCATCTGTCCATGCGTAGGTCGATGCACCCGATGCTGTGAGCACAGTGCTTGCATCTGAACACGAGAGTGTATCGTCAGAGGCATTAATAACAATGACAGGAAGATCTGCGCTTTGTGTAACATTCACTGATGCCTCATCTGTGCATCCATTCGCCCCGGTCACGGTGACAGTGTATACACCGGCCGCATTTACAGTAATGGTTGAACCTGTTAATCCATTCGACCAGCTGTATTCAACACCGCCGCTGGCAGTCAACGTTACCTCTTCTAATTCACAAGTCAATTGTGCGGCCGCAGGGGTAACCTGTGCATTCACAGGCGTGATATCCTGCGTAATTTCATATTGGGCATTGCTTACGCAGCCGTTACTGCCTGTAATGGTGGCTGTGTAAATGCCTGGGCTGCTTACGCTGATTGAACTATTACTTCCCAAACCGCTGCCCCATTCGATGGTTCCATTACCGGTTGCCGTCAAGGTTGCTTGTGTAAGCACACAGGTAAGTTCATCGATGTCTGCGGTAATATCTGCGCCGGGAACATCCAAGTTATCCGTAATTACAATTGAACCCGTTTGCTCACAACCATTGTCTCCTGTAACCAATACTGAATAATTACCTGCTGTTGAAACGCTCACACTTACAGCGCCACCCAAACCATTCGACCATGCATAGGTTCCGCCACCGGTAGCTGTAAGCAGTGTAGATGGGTTAGCACATGTCAATTCATCGATGGTAGTAGTTACATCCACAACAGGCAACTCAATGTCCTCGGTAATGGTGTATGAAGCCACCTCTGAACAACCATTGCTGCCTGTAACGACTACGGTATACGTACCACCGGCATTGATGGTCAAATCGGAAATAGAAGAAAGAATATTCCCTGATTCATCTTGCCATTCATAGCTATCACCGCCTGTTGCAAAAAGATCGATTGATGCAACATTACATGTAATTACATCTTCTCCGGTTGCGTTGAATATCTGCGGAACTGGCAACTGAAGATCCTCACCAATGGTAATCGATGCTGTTCCTTCGCAGCCGGTTGATGGGTCCACCACGCTCACCGAGTAAGTTCCCGGAGTGTCAAAAATCTGATCGGGATTTGTACCCAAACCATCGCTCCATGTGATGTCTCCTGCAATGTTTGAGCTTACAGTAACTGAAATATCAGTCACGACACATGTGAGTGTATTCGTTCCTGTGTTGTTGATGATATCGACCACAGGCAGATTTCCATCACTCACGATATCAATTTGTGCAGTAGAGGTACATCCATTATCGGCTGTTCCGGTAACGACATAGCTACCCGGCTGCGTAATTGATGCGAGATCACTAAATCCAAGACCATTTGACCATGAGTAGGATGTTGCTCCTGTAGCTTGCACTTCAATTGCAGTTGTAGCACAAGTAAGTTCATTGGTACCACTGAGGTTAGTGATGCTGACTGATGGCTCAATGGTATTTTGTGTTATCTGAATTTGATCAATTGCTTGGCAACCGTTGGCGGCAGTTACAACCAAGAAATAAGTTCCTCCCTCACTAATTTCAACAGTAGCATCACTACCCAAACCGCCGGCCCATGAATATGCTACTCCGCCGCTACCTGTCAAGATAATGCTAGGCACATCGCAGGTAATTTCATTAGCACTGGCGGTAATTTCTGCCACCGGTACATCCTCGTTTTGCGTCACTTCCACCGTTGCTTCATCAGTACATCCATTGGCCGATTCAACTACCACCGTGTAGAAACCTGCAGAAGTAACGAGAAGATTCGCTGCATTCGAAAGACCGTTATTCCAGGTATAGGAACCACCACCGGTTGCAGTAAGTGTAATCTCTTCCAAGTCACATGTCAACTCAAGTGTGGGTGCGGTAATGCCGGCAACAGGAGCTTGTGTATCCAAACCAAGAACAATATTATCAATATCATCACAACCGTTTGCAGTGGTTCCGGTTACCGAGTAAGAGCCGGCCGAAGCAACAACAATCGAAGGACCTGGCTCACCGGTCGACCACACATAGGTGTCACCACCGGTTGCTGTCAACGTAATTTCAGTAACGTCGCAGGTAAAGTCAGCATTGGATGCTGTTATTTGAATTTGCGGTGCACCCGCGTCTTCACTAATTGTAATGACATCTGAAGCCTCACAACCATTATCGGCAGTGAAAACTACTTCGTAATCACCGGCGGCTGAAACTGAAATTGCATTCGTGTTACCTGCTCCATTGCTCCATGCATAGGAACCACCCGCAACCGTAGCAGTCGCAGTAAGAGTAATGGAAGTAGTTTCACAATTCAATTCCAATGCTGAGGCATCGATTGAAACGGAAGGTGTGCTCGAGTCTTGATTGATGGTTACTTGCTCCTGATCGAAGCAGCCGTTGGCAGCAGTTACCACCAGCGTATAGGTTCCACCTTGTGAAATGGTCACCGTAGAAGAAGAACCGATTGTATTACCATTTGAATCTAGCCATTCATACGAGCCATTGCCCGAAGCTACGAGTGTAGCCGATGGATTATCGCAATCAATTAAGATAGCAGAGGCAGTGATACCTGCCACCGGCACATCACCGGGAGCACCTTGATTCACCCATGAACACGAATTCTCGTCGAACTGATAATCATCCCAGCAATTTACTGCAGTGGGTTCTTCGGGTTGTACGCCGTTATTCACCCACAAGCAGAGATCGGTATCGAATGAGTAGTTATCCCAACACTGCACAACATCAGGCTGCAAAGGTTGCTCGCCAATATTTTCCCAAGCACAATTAATGTCGTCAAAAATGAAATTATCCCAGCAGTTAACCGGTGTTGGTTCCTGTGGTTGAGAGCCCTGGTTTTCCCATTGACATGCGCTCTCATCGAATACAAAACTGTCCCAACAATTAACCTGCGAAGGTTCAACTGGTTCAACTCCTTGGTTTTCCCATGAGCAACTTGCATTGTCGAATTGGTAGTTGTCCCAGCAGTTAACAGCAACAGGTTCTTGTGGTTCAACACCTGCGTTATTCCAAGCGCAATTGATGTCATCGAAAACGAAAGAATCCCAACAGTTAACTGGTTGTGGTTCCAATGGCTGAGAGCCTATATTCACCCAAGTACAGGCGTCTGTATCAAAAACGAAATCATCCCAGCAGTTAACTGCTAAAGGCTCTTGAGGCTCAACACCGATGTTTATCCAAGAACAAGAGGCCTCAACAAACGAGAACACATCCCAACAATTTAACTGAGCAGGCTCCTCAGGTTGAGTGCCTGTATTGATCCAAGAACATGAAACTTCGTCAAAAACAAAAACATCCCAGCAATTAACTTGTGCAGGTTCTTCAGTTGGTGAGCCCGTATTAATCCACGAGCACGAAGCATCATCGAATACAAACACGTCCCAGCAGTTCACCTGTGCAGGTTCCTCCGGTTGAGTGCCTGTATTGATCCAAGAGCAAGAAGTTTCCTCGAATACAAAAACATCATAACAATTCACAGCAACCGGCTCTTGGGGTTCTACACCGATGTTGTTCCAAACACAGTTCACTGCATCGAACTGGTAGTTGTCCCAGCAGTTCACTGCGACAGGCTCTTGCGGCTCAACACCGATGTTGTTCCAAACACAGTTCACTGCATCGAACTCGTAGTTGTCCCAGCAGTTCACTGCGACAGGCTCTTGTGGCTCAACACCGATGTTATTCCAAACGCAGTTCACTGCATCGAACTGGTAGTTGTCCCAGCAGTTCACAGCAACCGGCTCTTGTGGCTCAACACCGATGTTATTCCAAACACAGTTCACTGCATCGAACTGGTAGTTGTCCCAGCAGTTCACTGCGACAGGCTCTTGCGGCTCTACACCGATGTTATTCCAAACGCAGTTGACTGCATCAAACTGATAGTTGTCCCAGCAGTTCACAGCAACCGGCTCTTGCGGCTCTACACCGATGTTATTCCAAACACAGTTCACTGCATCGAACTGGTAGTTGTCCCAGCAGTTCACTGCGACAGGCTCTTGTGGCTCAACACCAATGTTATTCCAAACGCAGTTGACTGCATCAAACTGGTAGTTGTCCCAGCAGTTCACAGCAACAGGCTCTTGCGGCTCAACACCGATGTTATTCCAAACGCAGTTGACTGCATCGAACTGGTAGTTGTCCCAGCAGTTCACTGCGACAGGCTCTTGCGGCTCAACACCGATGTTATTCCAAACGCAGTTGACTGCATCAAACTGGTAGTTGTCCCAGCAGTTCACAGCGACAGGCTCTTGTGGCTCAACACCGATGTTATTCCAAACGCAGTTCACTGCATCAAACTGATAGTTGTCCCAGCAGTTCACAGCTACCGGCTCTTGCGGTTCAATTCCGATGTTATTCCAAACGCAGTTCACTGCATCGAACTGGTAGTCGTCCCAGCAGTTCACTGCAACCGGCTCTTGTGGCTCAACACCGATGTTATTCCAAACGCAGTTGACTGCATCAAACTGGTAGTTGTCCCAGCAGTTCACAGCAACCGGCTCTTGTGGCTGCTCACCGCTAATTACCCACTGACATGTTGCGTCGTCTAGGGAGGCGGTTTCCCAGCACTCCAATACGGGGTCTGCAACTTGGAGCACTACCAACTCGAGCGTGGCAGTATAATCACAACCGTTAGCGTCCTGCAGAACGACATCATAGGTACCTTCTTGCGTATATTCTTGATTGTTCCATTGATACGGCAACAGCGAATAGCATATGGTAACTGTCTCAGTAGTCGAAAACGGCGGACAATTCTCTGAGTTACATACTTGTGTTCCTAATTCAAAACACGACTCCGGATCTCCGAAAGGCATTACGTTCAACGTCACTTCATCACCGGGATCAAGGCCCGAAACGATGTATTCTGTTCCGATGAAGTTATTTTCAAAACCAAACGGAGCACCATTCACCAACACTTCCAATTCATAGAAGTTAGCCCCCGTGAGAGCATCCCACGAGAAGCTTACTTCACTGATTGAAAGTGCTAGACATGTTACTTGAGGTTGCAATGGCTCTTCAATCACCACTTCAATGCTCACAGGATCGCCGATACAACCGGTGATGGTATCCGTTTCGACCACCTCCAATGTATAAGAACCTGGAGCGACCAAACTCCAATCGACCGATATAACGTTGGAACTGCCATTTGGACCTTGGTTTGGCGTGATCACCGCCCCAACAGGTATTACTGTCCAGTCATACATGGCATTGGTACTGCCCTGTCCGTTGTTCTCTTCCGTATCGACACTATACACACCATATGGATCCGCCGAGCACACCACATCCTGCGCCCACGAGGGCACACCCGCCAACAAGGCAAGCAACAGGATCCAAATGGTGTGGTTCAACTTCATGTAGTTTCGTAGTGTGCTGAGCTCGTGTTATTAGTTATGAGAGATCCCCGAGGTGACAATCTGCGGGCTTACTACAACCGTTCCGCTGTCGTTTACATCGTAGGTACATGTGCCGTCACTCACGTTGATAACATCCACGTCTACATCAGCCGTTGCAGGGTCAACTATCAAGGTGAATGCCCCACTGCCATCGAGTGTAATAGTTTGCGCAACACCATCCACGGTAATGTTTACAGTTCCGTTTGCAGGACCACCTGAGAATGTGAAGATGGCAGAGCCTTGATAGCAGATTTGAGGGCCTGCGGTAACATCAACTGTAAACGCTGGACTTACTACAACCGTAGCATCGCCCGTTACAGGATTATCACAAGTTCCATTACTAACCGATACCAAACTCGCTGTTACATCTGCTGTTGCGTTAGCAACCGTGTGTGTGCCTGTACCCGCATTGTTCAACGTGATAGTAACATCCACACCTCCTACATTGATTACCACCGTTCCGTTTGCAGGACCGGTAATGTTGAATACCGCTGAACCATCAGAACAGATTGGTGTAGCAGCAGGTGCTATGGTTGCAGTGAGCAAATCGTTGATTGCTACGGTTGCTGTGCCCGTTACAGGATTAGTACATGTTCCATCAGATACAGATACCAAATTCACAACTTGGTCTACCGTTACAGCTGGCACCGTAATAATACCTGCACCGGCATTGTCCAACGTAACGGTTGCATTACCACCACCATTCACATTATAAGTAACCGCACCGTTTGCAGGACCGCTTACATTGAATACAGCATCCTCTCCCGAGCATATCGGCGTAATTGCAGTCACTGTAGCTTGAAGCAGTGGCTCTACAACAACTACTGCACTTCCCGTTACGTTATTGGTACAAGTACCATCGGTTACAGAAACCAAACTCGCCGTTACATCGGCTGTAGCATTATTAAAGGT
>JBKCGW010000028.1:0-19056 GCA_046303175.1 Flavobacteriales bacterium | reverse complement strand
CCTGTACAGCTGCCTTGGAACGCTTGGGTTGCAAATAGACCATGTCGCCGGCCTTTAGGCCTGTGCGAGAATCAAAATCATTGAATCGATTTAAGATTAACACATTCAAATCGATTTCCTTCGCAATGGACTCGGGAGTGTCGCCTTCTCTTACGACCACATATTTAATCCGATTTTCACTCGTCAAAATTTCATGCCCACCTGCAATCGTAATTTCCTGTCGCCCTTCAGCTGGTTCCGTTTTAGCCGGCTTGCGCTGCTTGGAGGTATCCTTAATCGGCAGACGGGCCTTTGGTGTTCCCTCTCTGCGGTCGGGGACCTCGTTACGCTCAGCGTACTGCAGCCCCTGGTCATCATATTCCTGCAGATTGTTTTCTTCGATAATTCGAATAAGGGATTTTGCGTATTCTGGGCTTGTCGCGTAGCCGCACTCTTTCAATCCTCGCGCCCAGCCCTTATAATCCGTTGGCTCAAGCTCAAAGAGCGACGCATAGCGCGGTTTCTTCAAAAAATCGGAGTGATCGTCAAAAGACTCACGCGCATTTTTATAGTGGCGGAAACACTCGTTGCGTGCATCATCGTCCTCGTAAATACGACGACCTTCCCAATCAGAATGGCATTTAATTCCAAAGTGATTATTGCCCTCCTTGGCCAGGCGGCTATTGCCATCGCGGCTTTCGAGAATTCCCTGGGCAAGTGTAATGCTGGCCGGAACACCATGAGCTGCCATTTGATAAACGGCCTCTTCCCTCCACATTTCAATATACTCCTGACGACTAATTTCTTCGGCAAAACCGAATACGGACAATGTGCATAGTATGCACGCAGCAATTGATACGACTCTTAACATGATTGACAAACGATTTGAGAAGTAAATTATTGAATACCTCCGTACCTTGAGGATTCAAACCCAACAGAATTCACACATACCGTTGTTGAATTCCCGAGCTCAAGGATTTCCGGAGCCGAAATCCTGCTCGCGCTTCATGGTTCCCTCCAGGTTGTACGAATTCCAAATGCCAACCTTGTTATCGTTTTTGTAGAACCCACGTGTATTCAATTGGCCGTTGGCGAAATACGTGAACCACTCTCCACTTTTAACCCCATTCTCGTACTGACCCTGAATGTAGAGTTGTCCGTTCTCGTGCCATGTTTTATAGGCACCTTGACTGACGCCTCTTTCGAATGTATTCAAACTCCAGGGGGAACCATTTTCATAATAACACCAAGCTTCTCCTTGCAACGTGTCATTGATGAAACGCTTATCAATTTTCGCTTGACCATTGGGATGAAACTCCACCTCTGCCACCTTTTGTCGCGTCTTCTCGTCGGTATACACCGCTACACGAACCTTTCCGTCTTCGTAGGTCTTAACAACCTCTTGCTTTGCTCCCTCTATGGAGAACTTCTTAGGCTCATTGGCCGAATTTTTAACGTCCCGATTTTGGCAGGAAGCCATGCAAACTGAAAAAAAGAACAGTAGTAAAACGACTCTCATTTCTTGCGATTGATTGTAAAATGTACCAATTCGATAAGTGATTCTTTTGCATCACTATTCGGAAAATCAGCTAGAGCATTTAGCGCTTCATCACGACAATGATTCATTTTCCGTGTTGCATATTCGATACCTCCTAGGTCAATAACTCGCTGCACCAATTGCTTCACGCGAACACCATCCGTATTGTGTTTCTTGATAATCGTAAGCAGCTGTTTGCGTTCGGCGGAATCCGCGTTTCTCAACGCAACAATTAGAGGCAACGTAAGCTTTCGCTCCTTGATATCAATACCGATTGGCTTACCAATTTTTTCTCCGAATCCATAATCGAGCAAGTCATCCTTGATTTGAAATGCTAGACCCACATTAAGTCCGAAGTTGTACATATTCTTGACTCGATCCTCTGAAGCTTCGGCAGCAGCCGCTCCGCTTTCGCAGCAGGCAGCTATGAGCGATGCCGTTTTCTGTCGAATAATGTCGTAATAAACATCTTCTGTAATGTTGAGGAGCCTCGACTTTTCCTGTTGTAGTAACTCGCCTTCGCTCATTTCTTTCACCGCATTGGAAACAATACGTAGCAGTCGAAACTCGCCCTTATCCACGCTCATCAACAATCCCCGCGACAGCAAATAATCGCCTACCAAGACTGCAATTTTATTTTTCCAAAGGGCATTAATTGAAAAGAAACCCCGACGGGTATTGGCAACATCCACCACATCATCGTGCACAAGCGTCGCCGTGTGCAACAACTCAATTAAGGAAGCCGCCGTATACGTTGAAGGAGTAATTGCCCCGCACACCTTGCTTGAGAGAAAAACAAACATAGGACGCATTTGCTTCCCCTTTCGCTTGATGATGTAGTGTGTGATTTTATCCAACAGCATGTTGTCGCTTCTCATGGCTGATTTGAAGTAATCTTCAAATGCCTCCATTTCCTGCGCAATTGGCCGTTGTATGTTTTCCAGGGAACTCACGAATACTGCATCAAAAGTAGTTACTCCTTCATCTTAACACGCCATTCTTTGGGATAGTAATTATTGATACGATTACCGATAACCTTTATCCATCCAAGAACACTACCCTCGAATGCAACCCGATGCCAGCCTGATTTGGCACTGACTTCCACACTCTCACCGCGGAGATAGGCCAATGCCCTATCCAAGTCGAGATCAAGACAACCTTCTATTGGCAACTCATTGCAAGCCAATGCCAGTCCATGGGCCGGAAGAAGCTCATTGCGAACAATTCTACCCATGTGCAATCCCGGATAAAGCAGGTAAAGAGAAGAGGCCATCTCGTTCAACTCCTGCATAGAGAACGAGGAACGATAAATGTCACCATCCGGCGCCAACACCATTCGATCCGTGGACAGAGCCATTGAACGAATTACTGTAAGATCAGCGCTCTGCAATGGAGCAAAGACAGCCTTGGGTTTGACTCGCTTTGGATTGGAAGGAGAAATTCTCTTCAAGGCAGCTATAAAGAACCCTTCACCGGGAGCCTGGTGGGGCAAAAAACGCATGGCATAAACACCTTGCTCGTCCAACACATCCAAATTCCATTCTTTTGGCACAGGCCACCGCAGCG
Source organism: Flavobacteriales bacterium (assembly GCA_046303175.1). Classification (GTDB taxonomy): domain Bacteria; phylum Bacteroidota; class Bacteroidia; order Flavobacteriales_D; family Sanyastnellaceae; genus JAIBBG01. The sequence continues at coordinate 15,974 of JBKCGW010000028.1, read as the reverse complement.
TCTCAAACTCCCCTGATGCCAACAAATGCTGAATGATTTCTTCATTCTCTTCGCCGGCAAACGTGCACGTTGAATAAATCAACACACCACCTTCGCGTAGGACCGGCAATACGTTATCTAAAATTTCGCGCTGTCGCACACTGCACATTTCAGCCGATTGGGGATTCCACTCATCACGGGCTTGAACATCCTTCCGAAACATCCCTTCTCCACTACAAGGCGCATCCACAAGTAAGAGGTCGAATTGCATTCCACTGCGGGTAAAATCGGCTGGACGATTGTTCGTTACCACGACATTATCCGCTCCCCATTTCATGAGAACTTCTTGCAAAATATGAGCGCGCGAGCGCACCATCTCGTTCGCAACCAACCGTCCGTTTCCCTTCAGATAATCTGACAAAATGAGCGACTTGCCTCCAGGCGCAGCGCATAGATCCAAGGCATCCAAACGATGATCTGTTCGAACACAATGCTTGAGGACCCACTGCAACACCATGGAAGAACTTTCCTGAGGATAGTAACAGCCTGCATGAAATCTTGGATCCAATGTGTACTTGGGGCGATCCGATAAAAACAACCCATCATCGTTCCAAGGAATTGGTGAAGCGTCTATGAAGGCTACTTCGTTTCGGGCCTTGTTTAACCGCACACTCGAACGAGGTTGCGCATCGATGGAGTTCAGAAAACTCTCTGCGCAATCAGGAAATTGACTTTTAATGCGTTCTACAAAGGCCTCAGGCAATGGATGCATGGTGCAAACATACATCGCCTAGTTATCTTTTTCCTCCAGCCACTTCGGTGTTTTCTTCTGCTTTTCGGGTTGCTTGTCCGACTGCTTCTCAGTCTGCTTTTCAGGAGCTACTTGCTTCTGTTTGGGTTTGCTGTTATCGGGCTGATTTGGTTTCACATCGTTCTCTTCCCATTCGACGCTAATGGTTGAACCGCCCGTGTTTTGAGAATTCTCCTTATAGCCGCCCACAGAATCATCCTTTTTGAACAATCCAAATTCGTCCTTCAATAGTGCTTTCATATTCTGCTTTTCAGCTTCCATGGATTCTTTCCTGATTTCTTTGGCGAGCTCTCGATCCATTGCATAAACAGGATTATCGACTGTCCCCTTCATGGATATATACATCGATTTTCCAAGACCATCGTCTACCTCTGTCCAATCCTTGTCTTTGCGCACCAATAAATCTCGTAGATTGAATCCAAACGCGTAATCAATCGCATGGTCAAAAGTGTGTGTTCCCTTGGCTGAAATATCCATTGCACTGCTTCGCACGTCCATGAGCGGAATTGTGATTACCCGATTTCTAATTTCAATAATATTCTCGAGCTTGGAAAACTTCACATTCTGCATTCGCTCTGCAAATCGATCTTCATCAACAAATGGAGCCACCCACTTGTTGTTGCGTAAATAATCTGCTATTTCCTGCAGTGTTTCTAGGTTGTTCAGTTCTCCGTTTTCAATGGTCACATCGATTACACTTTCAATTTTGTCTGAAGGCAATTCAAGTGCATTGGTGAGCACTGCACGGAATTGCACATTGGCATTGGCGACACCTTTGAGGTGACGATCTTGAATAAACGTTTGTCCAAAATTTTCGAACTCAGTAAATACCTTGTCGACGTGTATTCCCACAACTTTCGCAAGGCAATTCATTCGATAAGCCGTTGTGCTTATAGGCGCCAGCACCAATTGTGCATTGAGTTTGCCATCGGCTGTGTTGAAAGACACGGGGTCAATAGTGAGCGCTCCATTCTCCAGAACCGCCAATCCCTTCACTTCAGTTGCTTCAAACTTTCTGAAAATAAATTTATCGATTGAACAATTCAAATTGAAGTCCAGCAATGCAGGAAATAGCAGCTCATAATCACTATCGTTGGTTGTTGATGACTCTTCTTCTACGAGTTGCGTAAAATCAAGTATGTTGCTCTTCAGCGAAGCATCGAGAAAAACGTGAGCCTTCGGCTCGAATAAAAAAGGGACAATGTTGTGCAGTGATCCGCTCAGTGCAAAATCACTTCCGTTCACCAGCCCACTGAATTGACGAATAAGGGCACTTTGTTTATCGAACGTAAATTCTGCGAACATTTCATTGAACAACCTGTTGGAGTTTCTCATCTTGAGAGTAGCACCTTCCACCTTGGCCTGTCCTGTTGCCAGTACTTCACGCCAATTGAAAGCCGTATCCGCCTCAACGTAGCGAAGTGTTCCGTTGAGTGCTGCTTCTGCTTTTACGGAGCCCTCACACACTTCAATTTCTTGCAAATCCAAAAAGTCTCGTATGTCCTTGAGTTGCATTTCTGCCGCCAGATTAACATCAAGTCTTGGTGTTTCAAATCCGATAATTGTACCCGATGCTTCCACATGACTTCGGTCGAGGTTGCAGGAGAACGATTTCAAACGAATCTGATCTTGCTTTCCGCCCCTGATATAGTAGAAGTCGGTTTGAACATCCTCAAGGGCCACTCCTTCCTCCTTAATCCGCAACGTACCATCGGATATGGCGAGCTCAATTTCAAGCATCACAGGACTCACATCCTTTCCTCTGCCAATTTTGGCTTTTGCTGAAAAATCGCCTGAAACTTTATAGCCGAGTAACGATTTTCTGATATTCGAAGGCAACACCTCCCAAGCATCTTCTATTAGCTGTTCATTGGACTCAACGTAAATATCGAGATCACCAGCACCCGACTCATTTACTTTTCCTTGCACGGAGAATGCAAAATCACCGACCGTTAACGAACCACCCGGTTTAAAAGCAAATGCACCCTTATCGATATCAGCCTGCATGAGGAGCTTCCCGCTTACCGTCTGTTTCTCGAGGTATGCGCCCCCTTTACTTTCGATTCGCTCCACAAAAGCATCAAGTTCCATTTCCAGATCCATGCTCTGTGCGGAAAAATTGCCGTTGCCGGAAACTTGATTTGCAAGAATATTGAGGGCAAACTTGTTGGGGATATCGTGGTATAAAACGCGTGTATCTGTTAGCGCAATCTCCTCGAGTTCGATTTCGAAATTAGAAACCTCACCGCCGGAATCCTTCCACACCTCCCAGTTATTGCCGGTATCATCGACCCTTAAATCGAGCATGCCCCCCACTACATCCACTTCATCGACGCGGTAGTTGCCACGAAATAAATCGAGCAAATTGAATTTTAGATAAAGAGCTTCGGCATAGAGCAGTGTATCAGAGGTACCGCCTTTCTCCTGCACGAAGATTTCATTGAGCTCCACTGAAGCATTGGGAAACGTTTTCCAAAATGCCAGTCCCACTTGACCCACTCTAAACTCAGTGGTTACCTGTGTTTTCAGTTTTTCGATGGCGTACGTTCCGATTTCATCTTCGTAGAATCGAAGCAGAATAAAAACCGCGATAAAAAAGACAAGGAAAACTCCAAGTAATGCCCATCCGATTCGCTTGAGTTGTTTCACGCCTATGCTGCAATCTTTCGTGTGAAGGTATAACCGAGGTGTCGGTCCAATATTTTGCCCGCATGAATATTCTCACACGCGTCTGTTAACTGATTGACGAAGCAGACATCATAGCATTACTGGCAAAGCGGTGCACCAAGGAACGCACAAGCAAAATGGAAAAGAGAGCTCCAACAGAAATGACGGTCGCTAAAATGCCCAAAACATCCAACCACTTAATACGAACCGGATAACTTTCTACGGCCCCACCTGTCATTGCAATCAGGCCGTAACGCTCCTGAGCAAAACACAAGGTTAAGCCAATGACACAACCTGCAAGGGCGCCTATTAAATTGATCATGACGCCTTCAAAAATGAAAATGCGCTTTATGCCACGTGTATCGATTCCCATAGAGTTGAGCGTGAAGATGTCACGCTTCTTCTCGATAATCAGCATCGTTAGCGAAGCGATTATGTTGAAGCACCCTATTAAGAATATGAAAAGTAAGATCATAAAGGTTGCCCATTTCTCGCTCGCATTGGTTTTGTAAATAAGCGCGTTCTTTTCCTCACGTGTTATCACACGAACCGTTGGTCCGTAGGAAGAAACAAGCGCTTGTTTTATCAACTCTACATCCGCATTCTCATCGGTAAAAACATCGACTGAAGAAACCACGTCCGACATTTCGAATAGATTTCGTGCAAACCACAACGGCACCAGAGTATACTTAGCATCCAATTCAGCATTGATAGCAAATATGCCGCTTACGGCTATCGTTTCTTGGTTAAAAGCCTCTTCCTTGAATTGAGATATTCGCCTACCACGAATAGGCGCGGCAATTTCCATGACGGTAGGCGCGTATTCTCGAAGAGGCATGTCTAACTCTATTTGAATTCCCGACCCTACAACGGCCAGCGGCAAACTATCCAACTGAAGAAGATACTGTCCATCTACTATTGCTGTATCAATGGGCGAATAATCTGCATAATTGGATTCAACACCCTTTACGGTGGCAATAGCGTAGCGATTTTCATGGGACAGACGGACATCCTCCTCAATTACCTTACTATATCCGATGACTCCTGAAATAAGCGTCGGTTGGTAGCTGTTAATCAAGGAATCCGGGATTACCTTCCCTTCAGCAGGAAGCACTGTCAACGGAGCGTCAACGTTGGAGAAAATGGCCTTAACAAGTTCGTCGATTCCGTTGAATGCACTCATAACCGTAATCATGGCAGCTGTAATAAATGCTACCACAACCATCGAAATTCCGGATATGAAGTTTATGATCCCCCTGGTCTTACGGGCAAAAAGATGACGTCGGGCTATGTAAAGAGCAACATTCAATTTTACCCCTTCTTGAGTAAGCGGTCTATTTCTTCGAAGTAATCAAGCGAATCATCAATGTAAAAACTCAATTCCGGAATTTTGCGCAATTGCTTACCAACCTGATCAGCAAGCAACTTTCTGAGAAGTCCCTTTTTATCCATCGCGAGTTCAATTCCTCGCTGCTTTTTTTCCGTGGGGAAGAAACTCAGGTACGCCTTGGCAACACCCAAATCGGGCGAAACACGCACCTGCGTTACCGTTATCATCATACCTTCAAACATGGTGTGCATGTTTTGCTGAAACAAGGTAGATAGCTCTCGCTTCAGGAGAGCAGATACTTTTTCTAAACGAACACTCGACATAGCACAAAAATACCACATGCCCGAACACTTCGCAGAAATCTTCCGGATTCCACATTTATACGCTTGTTTTGCGGCATGAATGAATGGACAATACGCGAGGGGCAACCGCATGATGTAGATCAAGTGATGACGCTGGTAAAGGAGCTGGCCGAATATGAACGCGCAGCTAACGAGGTTACAAATACCTCCGAGGCCATGCTTCGCGATGGTTTTGGAGACCAACCATGCTTTGGACTTTTCGTTGCCGAGTTAAATGGAGAAATCGTGGGCATTGCGCTGCACTATGTTCGCTACTCTACTTGGAAAGGCAAAATGCTTTACTTGGAAGACATTGTGGTTCGCGAGTCATTACGCGGTCAAGGTATCGGTGCAGAATTGTTTGAGGCATGCCTGAAATACTGCATGGAAAACAACTATGCAGGTATGACCTGGCAGGTGTTAGACTGGAATGAGCCCGCCCTGAATTTCTACAAGAAATACAACGCGCAACTCGATGCTGAGTGGGTAAACGGTAAGTTGTTGATTGCCGATATTGAAAGACTTCTAACAAGGAATTAAGATACCTTCGCAACACAGTAACCAGACTCATTCATGATCAACGTTTTCAAATTTGGCGGCGCCAGCGTTAAAGACGCAGATTCGGTTCGAAACATGGCGTCCATTGTGAGCAATCATCTATCCGATTCGCTTGTGGTGGTAATCAGTGCCATGGGGAAAACAACCAATGCGATAGAACGCATTCACAAGTTGCGATTTGAGGGAGCTGACTATGCTGACGAGCTATCGGGTTTAATAGCATATCATGAGAAGTTGGTTGAAGAATTATTTGATGGCAACTCATCCGGATTGATTGCCCTTACAGAGAAAATTGATGAGTTCGAAAAAAAGCTGAGCGAACCTGTTGGCAACAATTACGATGAAGAGTACGACAAACTCATCGGTTATGGCGAGCTGATTTCGACAGCCATCGTTCATACCTATTTGAAATCTCAGAATATTTCCTCGCAGTGGTTTGATGCGCGGGAATTGATAAAGACAGACAATCGATTTCGCGACGCACGCGTTAACTGGGAAGAAAGCCAAGATCGCATGCACACCGTTTCATCTGCTTTAGCATCAGGTAAAGTAACCATCGTTCAAGGTTTCATAGGGAGTACTCTTCAGGGACAATCGACCTCTTTGGGTCGAGAAGGGTCTGACTTCACGGCATCCATCTTGGCATTTCTGCTCAATGCAACTGCTGTCACTATCTGGAAGGATGTACCCGGCATGTTGAATGCAGACCCCAAGAAGTTTAAAGACACCGTAAAACTCGACCGTATTTCGTTCAAAGAAGCAATTGAATTGGCATACTACGGTGCCAGTGTTATTCACCCCAAAACCATTAAACCCCTTCAAAACAAAGGCATTCCGCTGCACATAAAATCGTTTGTAGACCCACAAGCTGAAGGCTCCACCATTCAGGAAAACACGGATTTCGACCACTTGATTCCTTGTTATATTTTAAAAGAGAATCAAGTGCTCTTATCTATCTCCACACGCGATTTCAGCTTCATCGTTGAAGACAATTTAAAGGAGATATTCGACTATCTATCCTCTCTTGGAATTCGAATCCATATGATGGAAAATTCGGCTATCAGTTTTACCATTGTATTTGATGAAGATACATTCAAACAAGAGCAGTTGATTGATTTACTTCGCAAGCGATATACTGTAAAATACAACGCTCAGTTAACGCTGGTAACGATTCGACATGGTGCAGAAAATTCAGCCGAGGCAATCACAAGCGGATCGGATATTCTATTAGAACAAAAAACACGTCACACCACACGAATTGTCATAAAAAAATGACTGATGTAACCGCTATTCGCGCAATGAAACGCTTACTGTGCGTCCTTTTCTTTTTGCTCTCAGGCGAGCTCCAATCACAAACCCTCGACCACAAGATTGCGACCACGAGTGCACAAATGGCTTCACTCAAAGCCGCGCACGACAGCCTCAGCAGCGAGTTAGAAGAACTGAAGTTCCAGGCAGTACGACATCAAATTGCACAAACTGGTCTACCGGAAACCGCATCGTGCGACGAGGTGATTTACCATTCGGCACTTGCACTGGTTTATGATGAATCACACGAGCAAGCGAAATGGGTAGCTCACATGATTCTGCCCGATGTTGCCACCGGCACAGAGGGACGCACCAATGATTTTCGACCCGATCCGCTCATCAAAAGCGGCTCAGCGGTTGATGAAGACTACGCGCTAAAAATCAAGACGCCGGAAGGAAAAACCAAGACAGAAGGTTTTGGTTACGACCGCGGCCATCTTGCGCCTTCCGCCGACTTCCGTTATTCCAAAAAAGCACTTTCGGAAAGTTATTTCTATAGCAATATGTCGCCGCAAACACCCGGTTTGAACCGCGGTCGCTGGGCCGACTTAGAAGATGCAATGCGCGACGCCTGCGTTGCGCATGCCACACCATTGTTTGTAGTTACGGGAGGAGTGCTCCATACCAAGTTAAAAATACTGGACCAAGGGGTTAATCAAGTAAGTATTCCTGACTACTACTACAAGGTTGTATTTGACCCGGAACACAATGAAGCCATTGGATTCATTATGCCCAACAGCAAATGCGATTTCCCCATTGAGCATTATGCATGCACCATCGATAGCGTGGAAAAAGTTACCGGCATAAATTTCTTCTACCGATTGGATGACGATACCGAGCGAAGCATTGAATCAAAATACAACCAAAAACACTGGCTTGGGGAAGGAAAGAAAACCGGCGATGTGGAGCCGTTAGATGCTACTAAACTCCCGCGCAACACATTCAATACACAACAGGCGGCATTGTATGCAGGCAAGCGCGACGAAATTCAGGTTTGTGGACAGGTAGTAAGTACAAAGCTCTCTTCGAAAGGAAATATCTTCTTGAACCTCGACAAGATGTTTCCCAATCAAATCTTCACCGTAACGATTTTCAGCAACAACACTCGGAATTTCAGCTACGCTCCGCACGAGTATCTAAAAAACAAAACCATTTGTGTTCGGGGAATGGTTACCAGCGATTCGAAAGGGGTGCCCGGAATTATCATCGAGAACGAATCGGCCATTGAAATCATGGACTAAAGAAGGAGAAGTTTCTATCCTTTTGCGGCAGAAAACAATTCGCTCACGCGCTCGCCAGGCTTTAGGTGATAGGCCTTCAATCCTGCCAGCAATGCGCCATCTACATGCTGCTTGCTGTCGTCAATAAAAAGAGTTTCCGACGGCACAAGTCCATTCCATTTGCACACTTCCAGAAACGTTTCCGGATGTGGCTTCTTCAAACCAATCACATTGGAATAATAGATCTTCTCGAATGACTCACGGAATACATTGAAGTCCATCGTTTCAGCAATCATCCGTTCGAATTCTCCTACATGGATCGCGTTTGTATTGCTTAAAAGAAAGGTTCTCATGCCTTGTTTGCGTAGGTCATGAGCAACCTGAACCTGTTCCGGCAAAATCGTTAACAGAATCACATTCCATGCATCGAAAACTTCTTGCCGAGTAGCATTCGGAACGTGTGAATGTAGAAAATCCAAAAACTCCTCGTTGGATACTTTTCCTGTTTCGAGCAAGTCGAAAATAGGGTTCTGATTTGCCTGTGTGTAGAGATCGCGAAAGCCTCTAAATCCGAGTCTTTCGAATGCTTGCGCCGGAAGGTCGTAGTCGATATCGAATAAGACACCGCCAAAATCGAAAATCACATTGCGTACACCGCCAAGCGAAATCATACAACCATTATTGATTTGTGCGAATCCAGGCCTTTGCACCCTTCGCCTTTACTTTCGCCTGAATGGCTTCAGCATCCGCGCGATTAGTAAAACTTCCGTAAGACACCAAGTACAGGTTCTCTTTCATACCTGCCAACTCAGCGTCGAATCCTTCAGCGCGCAATTGATCTATCAAACGCTGCGCATTCTCCTTCACCTGGAAGGCACCACCTATGAGTGTATATGCGGCGTTGGATATCGGTTTTTTGGGCTCGTCGACTTTAGGTTTCACCGGCTGTTTTGCCGTAGTAGCAACACTTTCAGTTTTTGCGGGCTCAGCAACTTCTGATGGTTGATTTGGCATTGGTGCCTGACGGAACGCAATGCCATCTTGATCAGCAACACCGTTCACGAAGTCAATGCATTTCTGAACAGAATCGTTCAGCAAGTATGAGTAGTCCGTTGTAGCAAAATTCATTGGGAAATCCCACGAATCTTGAACCGGAGCATAAGCAGAATTTTTTCTGGCTTCACCAAATGGATTCAGCGAAGAGAAACCCATTTCACCGTGTTCGCTTGCGCGGCTGCCCAGCATCCATGAGCCGGCGAGCAAAGCAGGCAATAAAATTGCCGCAGCCACTTTCCACCTGCGCATAGACTGTTCACGGTTGATAGGGATGATTGAATCAGAGTCATTTGAATCAGTCTCCATGGCGCTTACCGGTTTCAGTTGAATGGGCTTTAAACCATGCGACGAAGTGAGAAAGTTCTCTTGCTCCTCAGGAATGAACTGGGTTTGCCCCATTCGATCCTTGTAGAATACACCGATACGATCAATTGAAAAACGTCCTTCTGTTGAAAGCAGTTGCTGGTAATTCGAAATGGTTTGAGCCAATTCTGCAGAAGCTTCTTTGTAGGAAATACCTAATACAGCCGAGATGTAATTGGCAAGCAAGCCATCATTGTATTTCAAACTCGGATTAAATCCGATCGATTTAGCGGGTGGCTGAATCACGTGCGAAATCACATTGAGTCGGGCCGATCGGTAATTGGCCACCAAACCGCCAAATTCAGGAAGAATTACGCAGTCATGGTCGTACAAAAGATCAGTAATAAATGGATCCAATCGCATAATGCAAATATACTCGTTGACGACCATGTCCCAATAGTCGAGGCAAATTAACGGGCGCAGGAAATTCTGTAACAGCCCGATTGAAGGAACCGTTTCGGTTACTTTTGACTCTCGAATTCCTTTATGGCCAGAGCATCACATCCCATGGTAACCGTCATCATTCCAACACACAATCGCTCGTTGGAATTGAAGAGGGCTTTACAGTCGGTGCTTCAACAGCAGTATACTGATTTCGAAGTCCTTGTAATGGACGATGCCTCCACCGAGAATTTGGAGGCCGTCATTGAGCCGCTCAACGACGAGCGCATTCAGCTTCATCGCAACGAGCAAAAGACCAACGCCAACGTGATGCGCAACAAAGGCATTCAATTGGCTCGCGGAGCGTACGTTGCCCTGCTCGATAGCGATGACGAATGGCTTCCGGATCATTTGATGAAAAAAACAGATTTGATGACCCGAGAAAACGTAGACGGCATTTACGGTAGTTCGTTTATCGACAATGGTGTTCGTCGCTTTTACCGGGTAAGTCGTTCAATGCATGAGAATGAGCACCCAATCAATTACCTGCTCGGTAGCGGCTTCTCACAAACATCGAGTTGGGTTTTGAAAACCTCTGCCGCAAAGAATATTGGCTTCGATGAAACCCTCCATAGACATCAAGACTACGATTTTTTCATCCGTTTTGCCCAGGCGCATTCGCTGTATGCATCCTGGGAACCAACTTCTGTAATCCATTGGCAAAAAGGAGTTAGCCGACTTACGAATTTCCCTAGCGAGCAGCAGTTCATTCAACGTTATCACGATGTAATCGAAAAAAGACTTTTGTGCAATTACTATTTCGAGCGTTTCTATAGCTGGAAATCGGCCAATGAGTTATCGGTAGCCACGTATTATTCCAACCGAATTAAGGAGAATGCCACGTTCATCTCCTTCAATCAATACCGCCAATTGTTCAGCAATTACAAGGCTGCTCACTTTCCCTTCCGATTATTGGGCTACATGATCTTAATTGCTAAAGCGGCCATTGCAGGCAAACGTTAGAATTCCGAACTTATCTTCGCGGAAATTTTCTTATGGAAACATTCGATGTCGTAATTATTGGGTCGGGCCCCGGTGGATATGTGTCTGCTATTCGTTGCGCCCAATTGGGTTTAAAAACCGCCTTGATTGAGCGCTACAACACGCTTGGCGGAACATGCTTGAACGTAGGTTGCATACCGAGTAAAGCATTGCTTGATTCATCAGAACATTTTCACAACGCCATGCATACGTTTCAAGAGCATGGTATCGACTTAAAAAGCGAGCCGAAAGTGAATTTGAAACAGATGATTAAGCGCAAGCAAGATGTGGTAACCCAAACTGTAGGCGGAATCAACTTTTTGATGAAGAAAAACAAAATCAGTGTTTTTCACGGACATGGAACTTTCGAATCGGCCAATACCATTGCGGTAAAGCATGATGACGGAAAAACCACCACGCTTCAAACCAAGAATACCATCATTGCTACAGGGTCCAAGCCGGCATCATTGCCTTTCATCAGCATCGATAAAAAGCGCATCATCACTAGTACCGAGGCCCTCGAAATGACTGAGGTTCCAAAGCATCTAATTATTATTGGAGGTGGCGTTATCGGATTGGAGCTCGGAAGTGTTTACGGAAGACTAGGCGCCAAAGTGAGCGTTGTGGAATATATGGACAGCATCATTCCTACCATGGATCGCACGATGGGTAAGGAGTTGCAGAAATCCCTCAAGAAAAACAACTTTGAATTCTTCTTGTCTCACAAAGTGAAGGAAGTAACAGCGAAGGGTAAAACTGTAACTGTGAAAGCAGATGACTCCAAAGGAGCTGAATTAGTGCTTGAAGGCGACTATGTATTGGTTGCCGTTGGTCGCAAGCCATACACAGAAAACCTGGGGCTGGATAAAGCAGGAGTGCAGATGGATGAGCGCGGCCGTGTTAACGTAGATGCGCATTTACAAACGAATATCCCCGGAATCTATGCGATAGGTGACGTGGTAAAAGGAGCCATGCTGGCGCATAAAGCAGAAGAAGAAGGCGTTTTTGTAGCTGAAATAATTGCAGGTCAAAAACCGCACATCAACTACAACCTTATACCCGGTGTTGTTTACACATGGCCCGAAGTAGCTTCAGTAGGACAAACCGAAGAACAATTGAAAGAGGCCGGTGTAAAGTACAAGTCGGGCAGTTTCCCTTTCAAAGCCAGCGGTCGCGCACGCGCCAGCATGGATTTGGATGGCCTCGTAAAAGTTCTGGCTGACGCTGATACCGATGAAATATTGGGCGTTCACATGATAGGACCGCGTGTTGCCGACATGATTGCGGAAGCAGTTGTGGCCATGGAATTCCGCGCCAGTGCGGAAGACATCGGACGTATCAGTCACGCGCATCCAACCTTTACCGAGAGCTTCAAAGAAGCAGCACTCGATGCTACCGGCAAACGTGCGCTTCACATTTAAATGAACCACTCAGAATAATACTTGTTTAGAAATTCAATTAACCTCAAGAAAAACATATCATGGCATCATTAGTAGGAAAAAAAGCGCCTGTATTTAAGGCCAACGCTGTCATCAACGGAACAACCGTTGAGCACAACTTCTCATTGGAACAATACATTGGAAAAAAACATGTAGTATTTTTCTTTTATCCAAAAGACTTCACTTTCGTGTGCCCAACTGAATTGCATGCATTTCAAGCGAAACTCAGTGAATTCGAAAGCCGCGGTGTGCAGGTAGTAGCTTGTTCTACTGACACTGAGGAATCACACTGGGGTTGGTTGCAAATGGCAAAAGATGCCGGTGGAATCAAGGGCATCACGTATCCTATCGTAGCCGACACTTCAAAAACCATCTCAGATTCATACGGCGTACTTTCAGGAGAATACACATACGACGAAGAAGGCAACCTTACGGCTACCGGACCAATGATCGCTTTCCGTGGATTGTATCTCATCGACAAAAAAGGAATCGTGCAGCACATGCTCATCAACAACTTTCCTCTGGGCCGCAATGTTGACGAAGCACTGCGTATGGTAGATGCACTTCAGTTCTTCGAAGAAAACGGAGAAGTTTGCCCGGCCAACTGGACCAAAGGCAGCGACGGATTGAAGGACACTCACGAAGGAGTAGCCAGCTACCTCAGTAAACACTGAAAATGAATAGCTTTACTACATCGGCCCTTCTATAGGGCCGATTTTTTTTGAGCCAACACGATTACCGGTAGGTTAATTGTGTCCTCATTGGTAGTAGAGATTAGCAGAACATTTAGTATGTTCGCACCTCAATTTTCGGATGGCTTCACCGAAGGCATTCGAAAACCACGTTAACTCATTTATTTATAACCAACAAAATCACTAATGCTATGAGCAAGAAGTCTGGCAGCAATTTCAGCTCGATCTTCCCTTACATCGCCATCCCCGTTGCCCTCATCGTGGGTGTGCTCATCTACATGTTCGTACTGGGTAATCCGGCCAATTTCGAAGGTGGAGATCCACACCTCGGTCACCCAATCGACGGTAACCTCTATGGAACTATCTACAAAGGCGGATTTATCGTGCCTTTCCTCATCGCTACAAACATCATTGTTTTGACCTTCTTCTTGGAGCGCTTAATCAGCTTGTTCCAAGCTCGCGGAACCGGTAGCGTAGACAAATTCGTTCAAAACGTCCGCACTTTGCTCAACAACGGTCAAATTGACGCTGCAATCGCTGCATGCGATAAGCAGAAAGGTTCTGTTGGTGCTGTGATGCGCGCGGGTCTTGTAAAGTACAAGGCACTTGCAGCAGATAACACCATGGACAAAGAATCTAAAGTTGGTGCACTCAAGCAAGAGCTTGAAGAAGCAACATCACTTGAGCTTCCAATGCTTTCAAAGAACCTGGTAATCCTTTCAACCTCTGCATCATTGGGTGTATTGATTGGACTGTTGGGTACTGTATCGGGTATGATCAAGTCGTTCTCGGCTATGGCTGCGGGCGTTCCCGATCCTGCTCAGCTTTCGGTAGGTATCTCTGAAGCACTTGTAAATACATTCCTCGGAATCTTGGCTTCGGCTGTTGCGATTTTGTTGTACAACTTCTTCAGCAACCGTATCGACCAGCTTACCTACGGTATTGATGAGGCAGGATTCTCTGTAGCACAGACATTCGCTTCTAAGCACTAATCGCACTGCTTTTATATACTCGTAAATAACAGCAGAACGATGCCAAAAATCAAGATACCCAAAAGCGCACCCAGCCTGGACATGACGCCCATGGTTGACCTTGCGTTCCTCTTGGTGACGTTCTTCATGCTTACTGCCAAGTTCCGTAACATGGAACCGATTGAAGCAGATCCACCGTCGTCTACATCGCTTACGCAATTGCCTGAAAAGGTGATGCTCATTACGATTGACACTGCGGGTCGTGCCTATTTCGACATTTCAGGCCGCACCGTTCGTGAGAAGCTCATTGAGCGCATGATGGTTCGCTATCCGGCGGTGAAAATGACCCAGGAGCAGATTGAGAATTTCTCCAAAATGGGAACCTTTGGACAACCGATTGAATTGCTGGCTCAATACATCTCCGGAGACGAAGATGTTAAAACAGCACTCGACAAGGCCAGCAAAGGAATTCCTCTCGACTCACTCAACAATCAGTTGGGCGACTGGATTCAAGAAGGATACTATGCTTTCGTAGATGATGCTACCGAGCAAGGATTGACTAGAGAACAATTGAAAGAAGAAGGACTTCGCTACGCTATCAAGGCAGATGCGAATACCGAATATGCGAAGATTGAAAAAGTAATCGACGTATTCCGCGACAAGCAGATCTTTCAGTTCAACATGGTTACCAACCTCGAAGGATCGGATACCGAAGCAGACGCAAACTTGAACGCACAATAACAACCAACCTCTTAAGACCAAAATACAATGGCAGAAATAGTAGAAGGCGGCGGTGGTGGTGGTAAACATGGTAAGAAGCGAGCGAAAAAAGGTTCGGCACGAATCGACATGACCCCCATGGTCGATTTGGCGTTCCTCTTGCTCACCTTCTTCGTGCTTGCAGCAACCCTTGCCAAGCCTAAGGCCATGGAGATTATTTACCCAAAAGAGGTAGATGATAACAAGGATAAAACCAAGCTCGACGATGCGTTGGCTACTACTCTACTCCTTGGTGAACACGAAAACGAAGTATTTTACTACTCAGGTGCTTACAAGCCGGATACTACTGAGTTGATTTTGACAGACCTATCTAAAGATGGTTTCCGAAAAATCATGCTCGATAAAAACATGCGTGTAAACGACCAGGTAATGCAACTAAAAGCAAAGCTCGAAAGCAAAGAAATTGACGAGCTTACCTACGAAGAAGCGTATAAGCAAGTAGTAGGTGCTAAGGATGCTCCCTTTGTAGTAATTAAAACCGTAGACCAAACAAAATTCAAGAATGTAATTGGTGCAATGGACGAATTGAACATCTGCAATGTGCGTAAACGCGCCATTCAGGATATGGCCGAATCAGAGGCCATTGCTGTTCGCCAGCGTGCTGCAGAATTGGATTTGAAGAAAAAATAAAAAAGGACTGAACGCCGTTGCACACTGTGTGTACAGCAATACGAAATCAGTTCTAACCAAAAACTCACAGCTATGACAGGTTTAATTGTAGTGCTCATTATCGCGGTTGTGATTACCGCCGTGAGCTTAGACGTCAGCTGGACCAATATTCTGAACAAGGAGCGCAACGACATTGTGTTCCAAGACAAGTTCAAAGAATATGGCGCCTACAAAATTCGCAAAGGTCACGGAATGACCTTGGGCATTGCCCTGGGATCTACTGTATTCATTGCAGGCGCAGGTTTCACCGCTCCGATGATTTTCGGTAAGAAAGCCGAAGAAGTGGTGGAAATTCCGGCAGAGAAAATCGTGGAAATGTTGGCCCCTCCTCCAACCAATCCGGAGGAACCACCGCCACCACCCCCACC
>JBKCGW010000027.1:0-7896 GCA_046303175.1 Flavobacteriales bacterium | reverse complement strand
ATGCAGTAAACCTTCCATCGGCTTTAAGATTCTTTTCGATACCGAACTATTGCATCGCTTCTTTCCTGAAATGGTTAAACTGCATGGAGTTGAAAAACGAAACGGTATTGCGCACAAAGACAATTTCTATCACACGCTGCAAGTGCTGGACAATGTGTGTGAAACATCCGATAATTTATGGCTGCGCTGGTCTGCTATCATGCATGACATAGCCAAGCCTCCTACGAAGCGTTTTGAAGAAGGCATCGGCTGGACCTTTCACGGACACGAAGACCTGGGAGCACGCTTAGTACCCAAGATGTTTGCGCGCATGAAATTGCCACTGGATCACTCCATGAAGTTTGTGCAAAAAATGGTATTCCTGCATCTGCGCCCCATTGCACTCACGAAAGAAGAAATATCTGACAGTGCCATTCGCCGCTTGCTTTTCGAGGCAGGCGATGATATCGATGAATTGATGAAGCTCTGTCGCGCCGACATCACATCAAAAAATGAAGCGAAAGTGCAACGCTATTTAGCCAACTACGAGCTTGTGGTTGCCAAGCTCGTTGAACTGGAAGAAAAAGACCGCATCCGCAATTTCCAGCCACCCATCAGTGGAGAGGATATCATGCGAATTTTCAATTTGCAACCCGGCCGTGAAATCGGCATCATCAAAAATGCAATTAAGGATGCAATACTCGACGGAGTAATTCGCAACGATTATGATGAGGCGTATGCGTTTATGCTCCAACAAGCACAGTCCCTTGGGTTACAGGTTGAAAATTGAAAGTTTTTGATTGAAGGCATGGGGTTTCATTTTCTACCTTCCACCCATTCGCCATTCGCCATTTCACTATTTCACTATCTTCGCAACAAAGCCTTAACCATGAAATTGACCTCTACCCTAGCCTTTTTGCTATTGTCTCTGCTCGCTTTTGCGCAGCCTGCCAACGACACGCCTTGCAACGCGGAAACCATCGAAGTTGATGGAGCATTGGCAGAAGGTAACAACTCAGACGCAACAATAGACCCAAGCGAGGTTGTTCCTCCGGAAGCATCTATAGGAAACTCCTGTATTGCTTCGTGGTGCAATGACGATGTTGCTGTACAAAACTCCATGTGGTACAGCTTCGTTGCTCCGAGCAATGGTGCAGTGGTTATTAGCACGTGCAACTCGGGATCTGTTCTCGATACTCAGATTGCTTTGTGGACTGTGGGTGATTGTGCCGATTACAGCACGTTTTCGCCGGTGGCTGCAAACGACGACATTGAAGGCGGTTGCACCGATGGTGGTGTATATTCTTCAGGAATTACGCTGGACGGCCTGACGCCCGGTGCAACGTATTTCATCCAAGTCGATGGTTGGGATGGCGAAACAGGACCATTCGTTCTTTCAGTGGCCACTGGACAACCCTCTTCACTTGTGAACTTCATTCACACATCAGCCGATGCTGCATTGGCCATGATGGATGTTCGTTTGGATGGTTCCTTGTTACTCGACAATTTCAGTTTTCTAACCTGTTCTCAATACATACCGGTGGATGCCTCCGGTCCGCACACGCTCAGTGTTCACCCACCCACCAGCATGGACGGCGACGCTCCCCTGATGAGCATGGACATTAATCTCAATTCAAGCCTCAATTACGAAATCGCACTCACAGGATTGATTTCTGAAACAGGATATGCTCCGCTTCAGCCGCTGCAAATTCTGCTGTTCGAAAATGCATTGCAGTATACGACTTCACCCGGCTCTATTCCTATCCACTTCCTGCATGCTTCAACCGATGCACCTGTTGTGGATTTTGTTTCAACTGAATCAACAACTACACTTTGTAACGACCTCACATATGGAAGCTTCAACGAAGAAGGCTACGGAGCATATGCAGAAAACTTCACTCTCTCCGTGCAAGATGCAACCGGTAATCCATTGGGACTTTCATTCTGTGTTCCGGCTGCTTTTGCTGTAGATTTCGGCATCGGATATACGATTGCTGCTGCCGGTTTCTTGAATCCAGCCAACAACAGCAGCGGAAGCGCCTTGGGCTTTTACTTGGTTGACTGGACATCGGGCGCACTCATTCCGCTGGAACAAGGCGATTGCCTATTTCCGGATAATGACAATTTGTGCACCGCCACCACCCTCATCATCAACGATGCACCAACGATGGCCGATAATTCATTTGCCACTACCGAGGCAAACGAAGCCATGCCGGTTAACCTCGCGGGCAACGACCCCGAAAGCGACTGCTTGAACGCATGGTGCGACGGCACACTCGATAACACACTATGGTTTGAATTTGTTGCCGGAGCAACCGGTTGTGTAACCATTAATACGTGCTTTGAAGATGGTGTCATTGACACACAAATTGCGCTTTGTACTGCCGATGATTGCACCAATCCTTCGGACATAAACTATCTCGCAGCCAATGATGACATGGAAGGCTCGTGCAGCGGGAACAGCTACTCTTCGGAGCTTAGCTATTGCGGCCTCACACCAGGAGCTGTCTATTTGATTCAGACAGACGGGTATGACGGTGAATTAGGTGTGTTCTATATTCAGGTTACGGAAACTGTGAATATTGACGAAACCCAAACCCTTGCATATTCTGTTTTTCCCAATCCTGCTCATAACCGAATCTTCATGCATCAACTCGCTTCCGGTTCAGCAGTCGAAATCGTGAGCATTACGGGTGAGAGCGTTTACAATGGCATCTACCGAGCGGATGGAATTGACATCACTCCACTTGCAGCGGGCAACTACGTGATTCGTGAATCAGAAAGCGGTAGCGTGATTCGATTTGTAAAATTGTAGAATCGCGTCAAAGTGGCCAAGATGCTTTCGGCACATCGCTGAGCAATCCTGTATGTCCGGCCAGGAATTGATGATATCCGCTTATGCCAATCATGGCTGCGTTATCGGTGCAGTAACTCATGGGGGGAATAAATGCCTTCCATCCATTCTTTTCGCACAACACATTCAACTTCTTTCGCAACGCGCTATTGGCCGATACACCGCCCGCCAGTGCTACTTGTGAGATATTGTAATGCATAGCCGCAGATTCCAATTTTTGCAATAGATACTCCGTAACCACATGCTGATAGGAAGCGCAAATCGAATGAAGCTCGCGCTCGATGAATGTCTTATCGCGCTCGTTCTGCTCACGCAAGAAATACAGCAGGCTTGTTTTGAGTCCACTGAAACTATAATTGAAGCCATCAATCCGTGGCGTCGTAAAGGTGTATTTGTGCGGATCGCCTTCAACAGAGAGTCGATCAACATGTGGTCCACCCGGATAAGGCAAGCCCATTACTTTGGCAGCTTTGTCGAGTGCTTCTCCCGCGGCATCATCAATTGTTTCACCCACCACTTGCATCTCAAGCGGTGAATGTACCAGCACCAGTTGCGTATGGCCGCCACTCACCGTAAGACACATGAATGGAAACTGTGGCACTTCTTGTTCAGCAGTGTTGCGTATGAAATGTGCCATGATATGCGCACGCATGTGATGCACGGGTATAGCAGGAATATCGAGAGCGAGTGACATGCTCTTGGCGAAAGACGAACCAACAAGCAAAGCCCCCATAAGCCCCGGGCCTTGCGTATAGGCAATTGCCTGCAGTTGCGAAGACGTAACTTCCGCTTCATTGAGTGCTTGCTGAACAACAGGAACGATATGTTGCTGATGCGCTCGGCTGGCAAGCTCAGGCACTACACCACCATACTTCTCGTGCACTTTTTGCGTGGCGATGATGTTGCTGAGCACCCGATCATTGCACAAAACGGCTGCCGACGTTTCGTCGCAGCTCGATTCAATGGCTAGTAAATAAATGGATTCACTCATGGATTCTCTAAAGAGTCGGCATGCAACATAATGCGATCGAATCCTTCGGTAGAGGCGCTTTGCAGTTGCTTTTCACGCTCGTAGAGCATAAACGACTCAATACGCGACTGCTCGTTATTTGTGTAGTATTCCGCTGCACGATCGAGTCCCATAATCATGAACGCTTCGCTAAATACTTCTGCCTCGGTAAGAGTTGGCGCCACAACAGAAACGAACACCATCTCGTTGCTCACAGGATATCCATAGGTAGGATCGACCATGCCAAGCTTATCCTGCGCGGATCGAGCTGCATAAGCTGAACCTGTAAAACGCACGTATTGATCAGCCGTGTCGTAACCAATTCCCATGGGCACAACATGCAGCGTATCTACGATGGGCTTACCTCCGCAAATCACGCTTCTGCCATATTTAATTCTGAATTGGGCAACGCCCTTCTCGGTGAGATATGCACTTATTTGATCGAGCGCTGCTGCGCCCGCCATGGTGCTAAAATCCAATTCCACGCGTGGATCCGTTTTCCGTATCTGCGATTTCGTGTAAGTATAACCATCGCTCGTAAGCTCATTCAAATCAATCAAGACGTTGCCCTTGGCTGAATGATCGAAACCCACAAAATCGAAAAGCGAATCGAGATTGGGTTCTACTTCTCCCCGACTTTTCGTAAGCAACCATGCACGCTTGAGCGGCGCTCCTGTAGGGTCGTAATACTGCATGGTAATGCGGTGAAGGTCCTTGGCCCAATCGTACACCAATCCAAATGCATGTGTGCTGTCGACGAACGTAAACAGACTGTCATCGCTTGCGAATGCGTTGATTTGCGAAAGCAACGCGTTTGGATCGAGCGTATTGAAAATTGCTTCATAAACGGCAATAATCGAATCCATGGAAGCTCTGTAGTCGGTTGAGTCACCCACTACATCCACTGAATACGGCTTCCCAAACAGCACACCCGTATAGTATCTGCCAATGACCGGCTTAAGCTCCTGCTTGTCCTTGCATGAAGGAAAAACAGCAACCAACAGACCAAGTGCGAGCGCTAACGGGTAAAGCTTATGCATGACCACAAAAGTACACAAGAAGCCCTGCAGTAAGCATGGCAAGGAGGTGCTTATGCCACAGAGGCGTATGGACGCGCAGCAGCACGTCCGCAGACAGCGGTGTGGTGTGAGGGGGCGTTGGGAGTGCTGGGCGTATGGACGCGCATTGTACATCTTGGCGCATTTTGTGCGACCTTCGGACCATGCAAATGAGAATGCTATTCATCCTCCTCCTATTCTTTGCCAAAGCATCGGGCAGCGATGTTATCGGAAACAAGTGCTATCGCGACGATGTGCACGCCATTCGTTGCTTCCCTGTGGGTAACCCTCTCGGATATCCTTTGATTGCGTTGGGAAGCGGTGAAGAACTGGAAATTCATTTCGACACATTTTCGGAGGAATTCGAATCGCTGCGTTATGGAGTCATTCATTGTTCACACGACTGGATTCCCTCGTCCATAGAATCCAATCAGTACATACGCGGATTTGCGACCGATCAAATTTCCAATATCGAAAACAGCTTCAATACCCTCTTCGACTACATTCATTACCGATTCAACTACCCGACCGATATGAGTCAGCCGACCATGAGTGGCAATTATGCCCTCATTGTGTTTGAAGGAAGCGACTTGAATGACCGGGAAAGTTGGGTATTCAGTCAACGTATCGTGATTTATGAGCTGCAAGCTTCACTTCGCAGCAACGTGCATGCAAGCAGTGTGATTGCTCATCGATTCACTCACCAAGAGGTTGATTTTGATTTGGCACACAAAGGCTTTCCCATCAACGACCCGATGAACGACATCAACGCGCTGATTATTCAGAACTTCGATTGGAAGCGTACATCGAACTTTCTAAAGCCTATATTCATTCAACCTGACATCCTTACGTTCGACTATTTCTCGGGCGAAAACATCTTTGAAGGCTGCGCGGAATGGCGCTTTTTCGAAGTAAAGGATGTGCGTTACCAGAGCTCGCAAGTAGAACACATCGCACAACTCGATGATGGCTACCACGTTTACTTGCGTCCGAATGTTCCGGAAGGGAAACGATCCTACAGCAATTGGCAAGACCTCAACGGAAATTACTTGGTAAAAAACGACCAAGCCGGCGACGACCATATTGAGTCAGATTATATGTGGGTGCATTTCGTTTTGGTGATGCCTGAAATAAGCGATGCAGCTGTTCTCATCGAAGGGCAATTCAATGCGTATGGCAAACTAAACGAGTGCACCTATGACAAGGGACTCGGAGCCTACACGGCCAAAATCCTACTGAAACAAGGATATTATAATTATCGCTTTGTGTTGCGCGATCTCTACAACAGCGCCGACAACATCAAAGTAACAGAGGGCTCACACGCCGTGACGGAGAATGACTACCATGTGATTATGTACATGTGGGACAGGGCGCTTGGAGCAGATAGGGTGATTGCGGTCGCCGTTGATTGAATTAGATGGAGGAAGTTTAGCACACGGTGTTTGTATTGCAGTCTCAGTGTGTTCGAATAGGAGAATGGGGGAGTGCTTAATTAAGTGTGTCAGGGTTATTAATTCTAGTTCCAAAATAATCTTCAAGATCCCGACGAACAGTGCTCCAACCGAACATGGTGCCGTTCCATTTTGTTTGAGCGTTTATGGTGGCAAGATAAATCTGTTTTACGATTGCATCTTCAGAGACAAAAGCGCCCTTGGTTTTGGTGGCTTTTCGCACCATGCGGTGGTAGCTTTCAATGGGATTTGTTGTGTAAATAATTCTACGCAATGCAGGTGGATACTTGAAGAAGTTGGTTAGTCGCTCCCAGTTGTTATGCCAGCTTCTAAATACTGCTTTGTACTTAACACCCCATGTTTCTTCGGCAAAGACAAGAGCATGCCTAGCCTGGTCTTCATTGATGGCCTTATAGATTTTCTTCAGGTCGGCAACCATTGGCTTCACATCTTTCTCACTCATGTACTTTATTGAGTTGCGCATCTGATGCACCAGGCACAACTGCACATCGGTGCGCGGAAAGATGTCTTCAACCGCATCACCAAAGCCCCTGAGATTGTCGATGCAAACAACCATGATGTCTTCCACGCCGCGCATCTGTAGCTCGTTTAGCACTTGTCGCCAGAACGACGACGACTCATGGTCTCCGAAGTAAATGCCAAGCACTTCTTTTTGCCCATCAATGGTTACACCCAACACTGAGTAAATGGCTTTGGATATAACCTTCCCATTCTCCCTGACCTTGTAATGCATAGCATCCATCCAAACAACCGGATAAACGCTCTCTAAGACGCGATTCTGCCAGTCCTTGATTTGCGGAATGATACGATTGGTAATAGCCGTCAGAGTCGCATCAGATATCGCTAGGCCATAAATCTCCATCAGATGCCCTTGGATGTCGCTATAGCTCATGCCACGACCATAAAGCGCGATGATTTGTTGATCGATATCGCTGCTGATGCTGTGACTTCGCTTTTCCACGATTTGCGGCTCGAACGTGCTGTTGCGATCGCGCGGAGAGAAAACCTCAAAGCCCCCCAAAGGGCTTTGAATGGTTTTCTGGGTATGGCCATTACGCCGATTCTTTTTAGGCTTCCTTGTCTCAGTCATGTGCGCGTCCATTTCTCCATTTAAAGCGCCCTCTATGAGCATCTTCAAAAGCGGTGTGAAAACGCCGTCACGACCCACCATGGGCTTACCCGAACGCAACTCGTCGGCAGCCTTCTTGGCAAAATCCTCAAAATCAAATTTCTTCTTTTCCATTTAGTGTCAAATTTGGTGATTGACACACTTTATTGAGCAGACTCCCCTTTTCCGATTACCCCTTATCCCTTATACCTTTTCCGATTACCCCTTACCCCTTTTCCGATTATCCCTTTGCGCATCCAATGAACTCATGTATATTTGCCGCCGCAATTGGGGGTATAGCTCAGCTGGCTAGAGCGCTTGCATGGCATGCAAGAGGTCACCGGTTCGACTCCGGTATTCTCCACGAAAAAAGCCATCATGAATAATGATGGCTTTTTTTATATTAATTATATTTA
>JBKCGW010000026.1:0-9467 GCA_046303175.1 Flavobacteriales bacterium | reverse complement strand
GGGGCGTTGTGGTTTCGGGTTTAAAAGGCGCTGTAACCTGCCCTGCCCCGTGGTCAACACGACTCCGACAATCCCGCCTTCAAACCGGGCTCGTTTGTGTCGTATTTGCCTTCCGAGAAAAGCTGATGCAACTGCGGATTGATATCAACCGCAACTACATGAATGCCTTGCTTGAGCATGTTGGCCACAATGGCTTGACCAATTTTCCCGAATCCTACTACACTAATTTTTTTCATAATTCTCTTTGAACCATTTCAACGTATTGAAAACGCCCTGCGCCAAGTTTACCTGAGGTTGCCACTTGTACATATCGCGCAGCTTATTCACTTTTGGATAACGCACTCGAATTTCGGTGAAGTCCATCGGGACAAAGTCGATAGCGGATGCCGGCACTGTGCCGGTCAAATCTTTCGATGCACGCAGTACTTCTTCACCCAGGCTTACCGTGGATGCGATGGCCCACGGATTTCCTACGTTGAAGCACTCCGGACCTTCGTGCGGATTGTTGAAGATGACCATGAGGGCTTCGATAAAGTCGGTGATGTAGCACCACGAGCGGAGCGCCATGCCGCTGCCTTCGATGCGAAGGTCTTTGCCTTCGAGCACATTCTTGCAGAAGTTGGCGATGGCTCCTTCGCCGATTTGGCGAGGGCCGTAGATATTGAAAGGACGGATTACCGTGCTGGTCCAGTTGTATTCTTCGCTGTAGCGGAAAATAAGTTGCTCACCGCCAATTTTACTACCGGCATAGCACCAGCGTTTGTCTTGAGGAGGACCAATGCGCTGATACGATTCTTCATCGACTTCAACGGCATCGGTACCAAACGTTTCGCTGGTACTCATATCGAAGATGCGCTTGATACCCAGTTCAACCATGCATTCGAGCACGTTGTAAGTGCCGATGAGGTTTACCTTCAGGGTTTTCGCGGGAAAGTTGTAGTAGTTGCTAACGCCTGCAATGGCTGCCATGTGGAACACCATTTCAGCTCCTTCCATGGCTTTTTTCAACTGCTCTTTATCGAGGATATCGCCTTGTGTAAAAGTTACTGCCGGGTTCTCCAGAATGGTGGAGTACTTGATGGCGTTTCGATGCAGATTATCGAAAATGTGCACCTTGTGACCTTCTGCCACGAGGCGCTCGGTAAGGTGAGATCCAATGAAGCCGGCTCCACCGGTTACAAATACGTTCATAGGGTGTGTTTTGGCCTCGCGAATGTAAGCAGAAATGAGGTGCTACAGGCATTATGGAAGGCGCTCTAGAAGGCGACCGGAAAACAAGCGCTCCATGATGGGTAATCGGGATAAAAAGCCTGCTGTCAATGCAATGAAAAACGGGTAGGACGCAGCCAGATAGCGTTGTTCAACGAAGCCAATCCAGCTATGGACGGCAACCAATCCAAGGGGAAGGCACATCCACAGTAAATAGTTCCACTTGCGTTGCACGATCCACACGAGTGTTGCAAGTAGGCATAGGGCGCTTAGAAGTGGAAGTGCCAGCCAACTTCCAATCTTGATGATCTTTTGTGCCATATTCATTTCCGAATAAGCAGGAAACGGGAGGTCATCGATTCTCGAAGGAAAAAGAATCATGCGCGCAAATTTCAGTTTGTTCAGCACGTAGTATCGAACGGGATGAGTTTCGATATACGATACTTTGCATTGTGTTGCTCGATGGATGATGGATTGCTCCAGTGCCGCAGCCTCATTGCTGAGTATAGTATCGGAGTGGAGCAGGTGGAAGTCGCGCTTCAAGCCTTCGAGCATGGCGGTGTCGCAAGCGGGTGTAAAGTCATCTTCCTCGAATGGCATTGGCAGCGTTTTGGGCGAGTCAAAAAACCAATGCGCCTCACCTCCCACAGCCCAGGGCTGGTAATCGCCACCGCTAGCCAAAATCCAATCGCGAATGGCTGCAAAATCGGGAGTTATTTGCGGCTGGCACTCTCCCAGGGGAGCCAACAATACCACCGTGCGGCCATAGGTGAGTTGATTGCGAAGTGTCCAGCTTGAAATCGCAATCATTGTGGGAACCATTAGTATAACACAACTTCGCACAGTGAGTCGATTGAAGCCATTGCTCAAGGCCAGCAGCAATGCAATTCCGGGCAGCAGCACGAGCATGGCAGGGCGCAAGAGAACGGCTATACATAGTCCAATGGCTGTGAACCAAAGGTGCTTTGACTTCGATTGCAAGAGGTAGTTGCTAAAGCTGAAAAATGAAAGAACCACCAACGAGATACATAGGCTATCGGAAAGCAGATAGTTATTGCGAACGGCGGTGAACGTGCTTATGCATGCGAGCGCATAGGTGATGTGCATCGCGCGCAGCGAATGGAAGATGCGTGCTGCCAAGATCCCCAATGCCCACGTGGCAGCGAGGTCGAAAAGTACCTGCAATACAATCATGGCTTGTAATGCTGCGGGTTCGGGCAACACCATTCGCAATGGAAGATAGAAGGGGAGAAGTCCGGGTAGATGACACATACCTTGGTAATGCCCCTCCTCGATGAGCGATTCTAACGGGTGGTAATAGCCTAGCGACTCATTGGGCTGCAAAGCAATGCCTACGCTCGAATGTTCTGTCCACGATGGGCTGCGCAATGCAATGAACACAATTAACCAAATGACTTTGGCAGCGGCAATGATGGCAAGCCAACGCATCGCTGTTGATTTTGGGATGTCAATGGAGCTGCACAGGTTAAACATGGGGCGAATGTAATGCGCAGAAAATTCGTGTTACGCGCGAAAGCGATAGACTTCCCAAACAAGCTTACTCATATCGCGTATAGCCAGTCGTAACGTTTTCCAGCCACCTCCCTTAGGGGTTCCAAACTCACGTCGCAAATAGGTTGTTGGCATCTCGATAGGGCGCACGCCTTTGCGGTAGAGCTTTGCACAAATTTCACTTTCTACCAGTGAGCTGGTAAGTCGCGGTTGAATACTTCGCAACTGTGAAAGACGATACACCTTTACCCAGTTTACATCCCGCAGAAAAATGCCTAGCACGTGTTGGTTGAAGAGGCGGTTACCCCAGCTAAGCAGTTTACGGTAGGAATTATAACCCGTATTGATACGATAGAATGCGTAATACGTGCTGTCATCAAATGGCTTCACTTCACGCAGCAAATCGAGTTCGAATTGATTGTCGCCGGGAATGGCGCACACATATTCTTTTGTAGCAGCAGCGTAGCCTGTTTGCAGCGCATTGCCAATTCCTTTATTCACCTCATGACTAATCAGTCGAAGCGCAGGAAAGGACGAAAGCTTCGACTTCACTTCATCGGCGGTAGCATCGCTGCTGCCATCGTTTACCACGATGAGCTCGTAATCGGAAGATATTTCGGGTAGCAACTTCTGACACAAGTCTATCACACGTCCTATATTGCCCGCTTCGTTGTAGCAGAAAATAATGAGTGACAGAGGGAGTTTCGGTTGCATGGTTTCTAACGACAAATCAAATCCGAAATTCAATACAATCTACAAATTGCAGCGCTGAATTGTTGTATACACCTAATCCCTTACCCCTTACCCTTTACCCCTTACTGCCTTTCATTACACATAGTCACACATTCAATGCGTGACTACCGCGAGTTTGAAGGACTTATCACCTTTGACCTATCACCTATTACCTTTTGAGTAACGCCTTCTCCAGCACTTCATACATCTCGGTCACAAAATGAAACTTCAGTCCCTTCAAGTAGCGCTCGTTGATTTCTTCGATGTCTTTGCGGTTGCGTTCCGACAAAATAATTTCTTTGATGCCTGCACGCTTGGCAGCCAGAATTTTTTCCTTAATGCCGCCCACAGGAAGGACTTTGCCGCGCAGAGTTATTTCTCCTGTCATCGCTAAATATTTCTTCACTCTGCGCCCTGTAAATGCTGAGGCAAGCGCGGTGAGTATCGTTATACCTGCTGAAGGTCCATCTTTGGGAACGGCTCCTTGCGGCACGTGCACGTGCACATTCTTGGCATCGAAAATTTCATCGTCGAGTTCAAGAAGTTCAGAGTGAGCCTTGAGATACTCCAGCGCAATCACTGCACTTTCTTTCATTACATCGCCGAGGTTCCCCGTGAGCGTGAGCTTTCCTTTGCCGCGTGTTAACGATGTTTCGATGAAGAGAATATCTCCACCCGTTGGTGTCCATGCAAGTCCCGTTACTACGCCGGGCGTGTCATTGTCGGAATACTTGTCTTTCTCGTAGGATGGACCCAGTACTTTCAATACTTCCTCTGTTGTGAGATCGGTGGTGAATTTTTCTTCCAGTGCTATCTGCTTCGCGCGATTGCGAACCAATTTGCCGATGCGTTTTTCGAGCGAACGAACACCGCTTTCGTTGGTGTATTCTTCAATGAGTTTTACCAATACAGCATCGCTGAAACGAATGTTAGATTGTGTAATTCCGTTTTCGCGAAGTTGCTTGGGCACCAGGTGTCGCTTGGCAATCTCTAGTTTTTCTTCTACGGTATACCCGGTCACTTCGATAATCTCCAAGCGGTCGCGCAATGCGGGTTGTATGGTGCTCAGCGAATTGCTCGTGGCTATAAACATCACTTTCGATAAGTCATAGTCGAGCTCTACGTAGTTGTCGTAGAAGGCATGATTTTGTTCCGGGTCGAGTACTTCGAGCAGAGCGCTGGAAGGATCTCCGTGAACGCCTTGTCCTACCTTGTCAATTTCGTCGAGAACAAACAGTGGATTGGATGTGCCCGATTTTTTGAGCGATTGAAGAATACGCCCGGGCATGGCACCAATGTAGGTTTTGCGATGTCCGCGTATCTCTGCTTCATCGTGCAATCCACCCAGAGCCATGCGCACATACTTGCGCCCGAGTGCTTCCGCAATGGATTTTCCCAGCGAGGTTTTACCTACACCGGGAGGACCATACAGGCAAAGAATCGGCGCTTTCATGTCGCCCTTTATTTTGAGAACTGCGAGGTGTTCAATGATTCGTTCTTTCACTTTTTCCAACCCGAAATGATCACGATCGAGCACTGCTTTCGCGTGCTTCAAATCAAAGTTGTCGTCGCTGTAATCGTTCCAAGGTAAATCCAAAAGTGTGTCGACGTAGTTGGCTTGCACACTGTATTCACCGGCTTGCGGATTCATACGCTCAAGCTTTCCAATCTCTTTGGCAAAGGCCTTTGCAACATACTCCGGCCATTGCTTGTCTTTCGCTCTGCGCTTTTTTTCTTCGATTTCTTCCTTCATCGGATTCGCACCCAGTTCATCCTGGATTTGCTTCATCTGCTGTTGAAGGAAGTATTCGCGCTGTTGCTTGCTGATGTCGGTGTGGACCTTCTTCTGAATTTCATTTTTCATCTCGAGCATTTGCAACTCTTTGTTGAGTAGCTCCAATACTTTGGAAGCCCGTTGTCCGAGGTCGGCGATCTCGAGCAGCATCTGCTTTTCAGAGGTCTCCACCTTCATGTTGGATGAAATGAAGTTGGTAAGGAAACTCAACCCGTGAATGTTTTTGATGGCCATAGAAGCCTCATTGGGAATATCGGGTGAGAGATGAATAATCTTGAGTGAAATATCTTTCAACGATTCAAACAAGGCTTGCTGTTCCTTGCTTTCGTTGTTTCTGTTTTTCTCAGGATACACTTGTACTTGTGCGGAGAAATAAGGCTCTGTTGAAACAAGCCCCGTTATTTCAAAACGCTTCTTGCCCTGAAGAATAACCGTTGTACTTCCGTCGGGCATACGCAACATACGCATGATAGAAGCCTGCGTTCCGATGCGATGTAAATCTTCAAACGTGGGTTCTTCAATGTCGGGATTGGTTTGTGTTACCACACCAATTACTTTGTTGCCTTTGTTGGCTTCTTGCACAAGGCGTATGCTTTTGTCGCGACCTACCGTGATTGGAATAACCACACCCGGAAAGAGCACGGTGTTGCGAAGTGGTAATAAGGGGAGGACTTCGGGCGTATGCTCGTTGTCCATTTGCTCTTCATCCTCAGGAGTGATGAGCGGTATATATTCATGGTCTTCCACTTCTTGGTCGGCCATGTATTGTTTCCATTCTTTCATGCTGTTCATTTTTGGATGTCAAGAGGACACCCTGAATTCGGCCGCGGCATTTTCAATGCTTATGCCAGTCAATAAACACTGACTTTATGACGCTCTGTTGCGATGATGTGCGGTTTCTTCGAAGATTTGCAACAGAAGGGTTTTCATGGAGTCGGTGAGCTGTTGCGAGCGGCGCTGCATAACTTTCGAAATGGTGCCGAATGCTTTCTCGGGGTCATATACTTCCCAGCCTTCAGGGCCACCCCACGAAAAGGATGGTATGTGTTTATCGGGGAAGCCTCCGCCGTAGATGTTTGCATTCACGCCCGCAACGGTACCTGTGTTGAACATCGTGTTGATGCCACATTTGCTGTGGTCTCCCATGATTAGCCCGCAAAATGTCAGTCCGGTGTCAGCGAAATCGGCTTCCGCATAACTCCAAATTTTCACGTTGGAGTAGTTGTTTTTCAGATTCGATGTATTGGTATCGGCCCCTAGGTTACACCATTCACCAATCAGCGAATTGCCGACAAAACCATCGTGTGCTTTATTGGAATGGCCATAGAAAATCGAGTTCGAAACTTCTCCGCCCACTTTGCACTGCGGGCCAATTGTAGTAGCTCCGTAAATCTTGGTGCCGAGTTTCAACGTAGCGTGCTCGCCCAAATAGAATCCACCGCGAATGTGCGATCCTTCCATGATTTCTGCATGCTCATCGATGTAAATGGGGCCGCTGAGTGTGTTGAATGTCGTGGCATACACAGTGGCGGTTTCATGCACAAACAACCATTCAGGATTGCCAATAATCGTGTTTGAAGGATGCAATTGAGCGGCTTTGTTTTTTGGCAGAAGCGCATAGTCAAATTCCATCGCCATCGCATTCAGAGAAAACAAATCGGTAATGCGTTCTATCCATTGGAGCTCCGCTTTCGATTCTTCAACTCGTTCCGTTTGCTCTTGCATGGTATCGATGCAACGAGCAAGCGTGACACCTTCCTTTTTGAGCGTGTCGCCGGGCTGCATCGATTTCAGTTCATTCAACAAACTTGCTGTAGGAAAAAGCCGAGCATTAATGTGCAGTTGTTTTTGTGCATGCGCTGCAGGAAAAAGAGCACGAAGCGGCAAACGGGTGTCATGCACAACTTCCGTGTTCATGAGGTGTGCATAGCGCTGCGCCATGGTCATCATACCCATACGCAAGTCACCCACCGGACGCGTGTAAACAAGAGGTAAAAAATTACTCCAGTGTTTGTCTTCGAATAAAACGATTTGCATGATAGAATAGTTAGGGTACAGGGTACTGGGTACTGGGTACTGGGTACTGGGTACTGGGTACTGGGTACTGGGTAATAGGTTACAGGTGCAAGGTAATAAGTATTAGGTATGCTTTTCTCATGCAGTCATTCTCCATTCTCCATTCTCCACTCTCCACTCTCCATCCGTCATTCGTCACCCGCCACTAATCCCTCACCAAGCGCTCATCGACGTAGTTACGCTGATGTGATTGCTTGGGCCGGCCAAGTGGTAAATGGAACGTCCGTAGCTGATGTGGAATTTGGAAACGCGTACACCAAAACCATATGAAAATCCTGCAGTACCGGGTTTGTCTTCCAATTTCAATTCTTGGCGTTTGCGGTAGTTGTAGCCCACGCGAAGGTTGAAATTCTTTGACAAAATAAATTCCGATCCTACGGTTACGTGGCGCATAAACTTGTCGCCGAAAATCCATTTTTCTTTCTCGATGATTTCGCCTGTGATGGGGTCCGTGATAATCACGCGGTTGGGATTTTCCCACACAAGGTCCCAGCGTTGCATATTGGAATACACCACAGAAAAACGGAAGGGGGCATGCGCAGGACGCTTCACCAATCCGATTTGCAATTGGAAGGGGAGCTTCTCGCGGTTGTTGTCGGTAAAGGTTTTTAACTGATACCCGAGGTTGTTGAATACCATCGAAGCAGAAAAGTTCTTGGATGGTTTGCTGTACGTAATTCCACCTTCAATAGCAAGCGCTACCGATGAGTAGTTGGCAAGCGCCGAGTACATCGTTTTGAGGGTAAGTCCACCGCTCCAAAGACTGTCAATTTCATAGCCTGCACTCAGGTTGAGCGAATAGTCGGAGGCTGTAAACTGTCCTATTTCGTAGCCAAGTGCATCCAGCTCGCTTTGCTTACCATAGTTGCAGAATTGTAAAGTGGCTCCTCCTGTAATACGTGGTTTTAAGCGGTGCGCATAAGTTGCATAGCCCATAGCGATACCATCGAAATAATCGACAAAGCTGAGCCCTACTTTCTGATGCATGTTGCTGTCGAGCAACGACGGATTGAATTGCGCCAAGTGGACATCGCCATCCTTGATAGCGAAATAGTTTCCACCCATGGCCGCTACACGCGCAGAGCCGGGAATGTTAGTATAGTTAAACGATGTAAGGCCACCTATTTGCGCAAAGGAACTACCTGCGCACAAAAGCAATGCAACGAAAGTGAAGAGATACAATTTAGACATCGGCGGCAAAAACGAATGGATTCTCTGGTTATTGCGCGAAGATAGCAAAAAGGGAAAAGGGTAATCGGAAATGGGGTAATCGGAAAAGGGGTGAGGTAAAACAAACTTATCCATTACCCCTTACCCCTTATCCCTTACCCTTACCCCTTATCCCTTATCCCTTATCCCTGACCCCTCACACCTCCTTCCACTTCCACTTCCCGTTCCATAAAAACAGAAAAGAGAAGAAACCCAGGGCGATGAAATAAACAATATCGGCTGTCCAAACGAGATGAATAGGCCAGTGCCAGTGGTAAATCATGACGTACGCTGAACTTAGATAAACGATGGCTGTGGCGACCTCAACCACGAATCCGGCTATGGTGTTACCGCTGCCTTCCACCGTGGCGAGCATGATGCTTGTGCACGAGAAGATGAGCATAGCAGGAAGCACGATGACAAGCGTATCCACCGCCTGCTGAATAATCAACGGGTCGCTTGTAAACCGAGAGGCAATCCACACCGGATAAAGCCAAAAGCCATGAGAAAGAATCACGATACCCGCGAGGTTCAAAAGCATGAGTCGTTTCATGACGGTTAGCAATTCGCTCTGTCTGCGCTCGGCGATGAGTCCGGAGATGTACGTTTTGGTTACCGTGCTGAATCCGCCAACACTGATGTAAACCAGACTGTACATGTTGCGCACAATAAACGATGCCTGCAATTCTGATTCACCCATGCTCTCCACAAACTCATAGAAAGCCGTCCAGATGCCCAAACTCAGCACTAACTGCAATGCAATGGGGCCGCCCAGTTTTATAAGCGATCGGGTGTGATGCACAGGAAGCTTGAAGAGCCACTTGCGGATGGCATAACCTTCCGGATGATGCAAGAGATTGACGTCCTTGTTGTGATTCAGAAGAGTATAAATCAGCACGAAAACAAACGCACAACATTCAGCGGTAACAGTGGC
>JBKCGW010000025.1:0-3942 GCA_046303175.1 Flavobacteriales bacterium | reverse complement strand
TCCGGGAAAATCGCTGAATAGGGTTGTACTTTTGCGCCCGATTTTACCATGGTTACTGTAGGCAATCTTACTATTCATTTCGGGTCCCGGGAATTGTTTTCCAGGATAGGCTTTTTCATTGGTCCACGCGACCGCATCGGTTTGGTTGGAAAGAACGGAGCAGGAAAGTCGACGTTGTTGAAGACCCTCGCAGGGTTGCAAACACCCAATGAGGGTAGTATTGCGCTGGCAAGAGGCACCACCGTGGGCTATTTGGCCCAGGAAATGAAGCACAGTGAAAACGCCACCGTGTATGAAGAGGCAGCTACTGCTTTTCGCGAAGTACAGCAAATGAAGGAGCGACTGGAAGAGCTCACGGTTGCCATAACGGATCACCACGATTACACTAGTGACGACTATTCCAACAAAATCGAGGAATTAGAGGAAGTTTCACACCGTCTGGAGGTGCTTGGAAGCAGTAATCTCGAAGAGAAAATTGAGAAGGTTCTGAAAGGGTTGGGTTTCCGTTCGGAGGATATGAACCGGAAGATGGCCGAGTTCAGCGGTGGCTGGAAGATGCGTGTGGAACTTGGAAAGATCCTGCTTCAAAACCCGGATCTCTTGCTGCTCGATGAGCCCACCAACCACCTCGATATCGAGAGTATTGAATGGCTCGAGGATTTTTTGAAGGATTATGCAGGAGCTATTGTATTGATTTCGCACGACCGTACATTCTTAGATAATGTGACGATTCGAACGATAGAGATTACCAAAGGAAAAGTATACGATTATAAATTTTCGTACAGCAAATACATTGTCCAGCGACAGGATGAAGTGGAGCGTCAGGAAGCTGCCGCCAAGAATCAGCAGAAGTATATAGAAGACACCCAAAAGCTTATTGATAAGTTTCGCGCCAAGAAGGACAAGGCGGCCTTTGCTCAAACGTTGATTCGCAAGCTAGATAAACTTGAGAAGATTGAAGTCGATGACATCGACTCTACGAAAGTGCGCATAGCATTTCCACCGGCACCTCATGCCGGTAAGATTATTCTGGAAGGAAAGGCTTTGGGAAAGGCATATGGCGATAATCGCTTGTTTAGCGGTGTCGACATGATTATAGCGCGCGGGGAGAAGATTGCGTTGGTTGGGAAGAATGGTGTAGGAAAAAGCTCGCTAATTCGCATGATTATGCGAAAGGAACAGCATGATGGAGAATTCACTCCCGGTTATAGTGTGAGCGTTGGATACTATGCCCAGAATCAAAGTGATGAGCTTGATGGAACGAAGACTGTGTTCGAGACCATTGACGACGAAGCGGTGGGTGATATTCGTAAGAGTGTGCGCTCTATGCTAGGTGCGTTTTTATTTAGCGGCGATGACGTAGACAAAAAAGTGAGGGTATTGAGTGGCGGTGAAAAGGCACGACTTGCACTCTGCAAATTGCTTTTACAGCCGTATAATTTCCTCGTGCTCGATGAGCCTACCAACCACTTGGATTTGGCTTCTAAGGAAGTGCTCAAACAAGCTTTGATGCGTTATGATGGCACATTGCTCGTGGTTAGTCACGACCGTGATTTCTTGAATGGTCTCACCAACATGGTGTATGAAATTAAACCCGATCGTTTGCGCATGTGGCCTGGCGATGTGCTCGACTTCTTGAAAGAGAAGAAGGCGGAGACTATCGCGATGTTTGAAAAAAACAAACAAACGGTTGCAGCAAAACCGGTACAGCCTGCTGCTGTAGTCGCCGAAACACTCTCGCGCGATGAAGTGCGTGAGCGCGAGAAGCAGAAGAAAAAGCTAGAGTCACAACTTCAGAAATGCGAGCGCGAAATTGAGCGTATCGAGAAGGAGTTGGCGACCATGAACGAGGAAATAGCGCAACTAGATTACACCGACGCCGATGCTTCGAAGAAAAAGTTGGAAGCTTACGCCGCCTTGAAGTCAGAATTGGATGCGGTTATGCAGCAATGGGAAGAATCCGGAACATTGCTGTCCGGTTTCTAATTCATTCTTTTTACGAAAACGTATTTACGCTTCTTGTCCGTGGCAGGCCTTGAATTTTTTGCCGCTTCCGCATGGGCATGGGTCGTTGCGACCAATGCGAACTTCTGCTTTCGCGGGTTCTGCTTTCACAGGAGGCGCTTGCGGCATCGGCATCTGAGGCTGGGCGGGTTGTTGCTGATTGACGGCAACGCGCTGCTGTAAATTCAAACTTTCGGCCTTTTGCGTATTCACGCGCGTTTGCTCGGGCGCTTTGGGAGCCGGGGCCTGGCGCACCTGCGCTTGTTGCCCTTGAGGCAATTTGGCATGCATCAGGAAGTTGGTGAGCTCGCTGTTTACCTTGGCAATGAGGTTCTTGAATAAGCCATAACTCTCGAGTTTATAGATGAGCAGCGGATCTTTTTGCTCGTGCGAAGCAAACTGAACATTGCCTCTCAAATCATCCATATCACGCAAATGTTCCTTCCAGCTCTGATCAATCATGGCTAGGGTGATGCCTTTTTCAAGCGCATCCACAATTTCGCTGCATTGCGATTGATAGGCCTTTTCAAGGTTCACAGCTACTTGTATCGTCTTGCGAGAATCACTGAAAGGAATAGCGATATTGGTGAAGCCTTGCGTGTTGTTTTCGAACACGTTTTTAATTACAGGGAATGATTCGCGCTTAATTTCTTCGATGCGGTTGTTGTAACGCTTCTCCACTGCCTGATAGGTTTTGAGAATCAAATCATCCGCCTTTGAAGTAGCAAATTCCTCCTGTGTTACCGGAGCTTCAATGCCGAAATGCCGCAACAAATCGAGTTTGTAGCCGTCGTAGTTTTTGATAGGTTGATTTTGCTCGATGGTGCCTGCTGCGAGATCGTAGAACATATTGTCTATATCGAGTTTCAGGCGTTCTCCGAACAGTGCGTGCTTGCGGCGTTTGTAAATGACTTCGCGCTGAGCATTCATTACATCATCGTATTCAAGCAGTCGCTTGCGAATACCGAAGTTGTTTTCTTCCACTTTCTTCTGAGCACGTTCGATGCTGGAAGTAATCATGCTGTGCTGGATTACCTCGCCTTCTTTCAAGCCTCAGCGGTCCATCAGTTTAGCAATTCGATCGCTGCCGAACAGACGCATCAAATCATCTTCGAGCGATACGTAGAATTGCGATGAACCCGGATCACCTTGACGTCCTGAACGTCCGCGTAACTGACGGTCTACACGTCGAGAATCGTGACGCTCGGTACCGATGATTGCCAATCCACCTGCGGCTTTAACCTCAGGAGTCAATTTGATGTCGGTACCGCGACCGGCCATGTTGGTAGCAATTGTAACCGTTCCTGATCGACCTGCCATGGCAACGATATCGGCCTCTTTCTGGTGCAGTTTTGCATTCAGTACCTGGTGATCGATGTTGCGCAAGCGAAGCATTTTTGAAAGCAACTCGCTTACTTCAACGGTGGTTGTACCCACCAAAACCGGACGACCTGCAGCGCGCAATTCGGCTATTTCTTCAATAACGGCATTGTATTTTTCTCGCTTGGTCTTGTAGACCTTATCCTCCATATCCTTGCGTGATATCGCGCGATTGGTTGGGATAACCATTACATCGAGTTTGTAGATGCTCCACAATTCGCCTGCTTCGGTTTCTGCAGTACCCGTCATACCGGCGAGTTTGTGGTACATGCGGAAGTAATTCTGCAAGGTGATGGTGGCGTAGGTCTGAGTAGCAGCTTCTACGCGCACGTTCTCCTTCGCTTCAATCGCTTGGTGCAATCCATCCGAATAACGACGGCCTTCCATGATACGGCCTGTCTGCTCATCAACGATTTTTACCTTGTTGTCCATGAGAACATAATCCACATCTTTCTCGAAGAGGGCATATGCTTTCAGCAGTTGGTTGATGGTGTGAATGCGCTCGCTCTTGATGCTGTAGTCGCGCATGAGTTCGTCCTTCGCCTTCAGTTTATCTTC
>JBKCGW010000024.1:0-4208 GCA_046303175.1 Flavobacteriales bacterium | reverse complement strand
GCGAGTTATCGCCTGCGATCGCACCACCGATGAATACAAAACGCTGACCATCGACTTAGGCGGACAAAGCATTCACGTTAATGTACCCTTCATGCCTTTTCATGCGTTGCTTCGTGAAGCGGATATCGTTTCCCTGCACGTTCCAAAACAACCTGATGGATCAGCAGTAATTGGCGCAGAAGAGTTTCAATACGTGCGCGAAGGATCGATTCTCATCAACACTTCACGCGGCGGTGTTATCGACGAAGCCGCGCTCATCGAAAACCTGAACAGCGGTAAAGTTCGCGCAGCCTGTCTCGATGTATTCGTTGGCGAACCCAACGCCAACCCTGCCCTACTCGCCCACCCCGGCATCATCGCTACTCCTCACATCGGCGCCAGCACGGTAGAGGCGCAAGAGCGCATCGGGATGGAGATAGCGGAAAATGTGAAAAGGATAAGGGGTGAGGGATAAGGGGTGAGGTATATTGGAGTGAATTTATCGTAACACTCAGATTTGATTCTATTGAGTACTCTTAAGACCCTTGAAATTCCAGAAACTCAACATCAAAAGCAGAAGGTTTCGAGCCGAAGAACATAAATTTGCGTTCATTCATAACCCATTTCAAAATGATAAAGTATCTCCTTACTTTCCTGACGGGAATTCTATTATTGAACTCAATGATTGCTCAACTCCCATCTTACTTACCCAGCAATGGCCTTGTCGGTTGGTGGCCGTTCAATGGCAATGCAAATGACGAAAGTGGTAATGAGAATGTATTAAACAACTATTTTGTACAATTCACAATTGACAGTCAAAGAGGAACGGTTGCCAATTTCAATGGAAATTCATGGCTTGAAAGTGACACAAGTATCTTCCACTCTGTTACACCTATTACTTATTGCTTCTGGGCTAAAACCTCCAGTAATTATGCAATGGACATCATAAGTCAATCATGTGGTAACGAATGCGGCGATGACATGAGAGTTCAATTGAATGTTGCCCAATGTGGTTATTCAGGGCTTTCCTACTTCAGCCCTGCTTTTTATGCTTCTGCGCCCGGAAACACGTCAGATACAAATTGGCACTTTTTTACCATAGTGCTCGGGAGTAATGGTAATTACTCTTACAACAACTTTCAATTTTACATAGACGGTGTGTTCATCGCAATTGGACCAACACAATGCAGCCACAATTGGGGAGGGTGGACCTATAATCCCAATACAACTTATCCTCTAACTATTGGAAAAGGAATGGGTGTAGCATCCTATTTCAATGGTTTATTAGATGATATCGCACTATACAATAGATCACTTTCCACTCAAGAAATAATATCGCTCTTCAACTCAAGCGCTTCTAATAACTATTATGGCTGCACTGAATCTAACGCTTGTAACTATGATCCCATAGCCATTAATGATGATGGCTCATGTGTTTATCCATTACATTCCTACTTAACCTGCGAAGGAACTTGTATCCATGATACGAATACCAACGGGGTTTGCGATGAATTAGAAACAGATCCGCAACAGTCAAATTTATCCAATATCCCACATGCCATAAGCTATCAAGCCATTGCACGCACGAATCAGGATCAACCCTTAATCGACACCAACATGCAGGTAAGATTCACCTTATTGACCGACTCTCTCAGCGGTGCAAGCGAATATGTGGAGACCCAGGCATTGACCACAAACGAATTCGGATTATTTACCACTTCATTCGGCACCGGTACTCCGATAACAGGCACCTTTTCAGCTATCAATTGGGCGTCAGGCAACAAATACCTGAAGGTTGAACTCGATGCAGGCGGTGGCTTTATTCATATGGGCACACAGCAATTACTTTCGGTGCCGTACGCTCTGCGTAGCAAATCGGCTGGCGAAATCGAAAATGATTCACTTCCTGTTTATCCAAATAACGCAGCAGCTATCGCGGGTGGTTTAACTGTGGGTAAAATGTATCGCACAGCCAGTGGTGACTTGAAGGTGGCGTATTAACAAACCTACATTTGATACCAACAACATAGCGAGACAGAAGCTATCCGCACCTTTGACGTTGGCATACTTACCCATTATCTTTGACCGAAAGCAGCACCACTCCCCAGTACCCAGTACCCAGTACCCAGTACCCACCATGCCCTCTCTCCACCCCTTCCGAGCCGTTCGCCCCACGCGGGACAAGGTGCACCTCGTTGCATCACGCTCGTATGTGAGTTATACGGCACAGCAGCTGAGGTCTAAGCTTACCGAGAATCCGTTTAGCTTCCTGCACATCATCCACCCGGATATGACCGCAACGAACCTGCACAAAACAGCGGATTTGGGTGAACGCTTCAAGCAAGTGCGCAAGCGGTACGAATCATTTTTGGAAGAAGGTATTCTGCAGCGCGATGAAAAGCCTGCCCTTTACATCTACCGTCAAATCAAGCAGGGACATGCCTTCACGGGCATCATCGGGGCAGTATCGGTCGACGACTATTTAAATGGACGTATCAAAGTACACGAGAAGACCATCGCCAAACGCGAAGAAACCTTTGTGCATTATCTCGATGTAACGCGGATCAATGCAGAGCCGGTTCTCTTGATGGCGAAAGACAGCAAAACCATCGATGACTTGATTGCTGAAAAAACAGCCGAACGCCCCGAATACGACTTTACGACGACCAACAAAGTTCACCATCAGTTTTGGGTGATTGACGACGAAACAGTCATTCAAAATATAACAGAGGGATACGCCCACAGCGATGCATTTTATATTGCAGATGGCCACCACCGAAGCAGCAGCAGTGCATTATTGTTTGAAAAACATAAGGCATCGATTTCGAATGAAAACGACCCCATGCGTTATTGCCTTGCTTACATTCTCTCGGAAGAAAATGTGCGCATTTACGAATTCAATCGCATCGTAAAAGATTTGAATGGACTTAGCAAAGAAGAATTGCTCAGTCGACTTGAAGCATCATTCACCCTCGAGCAATCATCCACGCCGGTTCATCCGCATAAAAAGGGAGAGCTAGGCATGTACCTCGAAAAAAAATGGTACAAGCTGCATCTCAAAGAGGCATCGGATGTGCTCGATGTGCAGTTGGTTACCGACCTCATTCTCGCTCCAATCTTCGGCATTTCCGATTTGCGAAAAGACAAGCGGATTGCCTTCATGGAAGGTCCGAAAGGATTGGATGCGCTGTGTCAGGCTGTCGACAAGCAAGGCACAGGAGCAGCATTCACCTTGTTTGCGCCCACCGTATCCGATATTAAACGCATCGCCGACGCAGGCGAAACCATGCCCCCGAAAAGCACATGGGTGGAGCCCAAACTTCGCAGCGGGTTGGTTGTTTATGAGTTGTAAGATGTCGTCTATCTCAGAAAATATTACTCGGTTAAAAGAAAACGTGCCGCATTGCGTGAAGCTCATTGCCGTGTCGAAAACCAAACCCGTAGAGCAGCTGCTGGAAGCCTACCACGCGGGACAGCGCGCCTTTGGCGAAAACTATGTTCAGGAAATAGTCGAGAAGCAACCCCAACTGCCTACTGATATAGAATGGCATTTCATTGGACACCTGCAAAGCAACAAAGTAAAATACATCGCACCCTTCGTGCACTGGATACACGGTGTTGACAGCATACGTCTG
This sequence comes from Flavobacteriales bacterium, assembly GCA_046303175.1. Taxonomy (GTDB): domain Bacteria; phylum Bacteroidota; class Bacteroidia; order Flavobacteriales_D; family Sanyastnellaceae; genus JAIBBG01. The sequence continues at coordinate 594 of JBKCGW010000024.1, read as the reverse complement.
CTGGGTGAAATCAACAAACAAGCAGCGAAGCATAACCGTGTCATTAACTGCTTGCTTCAGGTGCACATCGCGCAGGAAGAAAGCAAATTTGGATTCGATGTAGAATCGCTTTCTGCGTCGCTCAGCCAATTTAATCCCGAAGAGTATCCGCACATACGTCTTTGCGGCTTGATGGGTATGGCTTCATTCACCGAAGACACGCAGCAAGTAACGCATGAGTTCCAACTGCTGAAATCCGCATTCGATGCGCTCAAGCAAGGAGCCATGAAAGAGATTACATCTTTCAATGAGATATCCATGGGCATGAGCGGCGATTGGCCGTTGGCTGTTAAAGAAGGCAGCACCATGATACGCGTAGGTAGCGCTATTTTTGGATCCCGCAATTAAACCAACTCACATGTCAAAGAAAGCACGCATCATTTACCTCTGCATAGCACCCTGCTTGTTTTTACTGAGCTGGTATATCTCTCACCGCATGTACACCGATTACTTACAAAACGGCGTAGGCAATATGCGCTATGCAGGTGAAGAACGCAGTTGGATGTACGCTTCGATTTTAACCGGTATCTATCTGGCTGCGTTTTTCGTGATTCG
>JBKCGW010000023.1:0-10978 GCA_046303175.1 Flavobacteriales bacterium | reverse complement strand
TTATCCTACAATCCTGCTATCCTACAGTCCGCCCCATTCACGGCTTAATCGCCTCTTCCCATACTGCGCGCCATCCTTTCCAATCGCCTTTCTCAGCAACTGTTTCATTGTGCCAAAGCGACACAAAATCGCCGCCTGTGCATCGGACTTCAGCCTTCAGTTGCGTAACAATTTGCATGGCCTCCAGAGGGTCCACCTGCATATACGATTTTAATGTAGAATCCATCACAACAACAGGATGAACCGTTAGCGAGGTCACTTCATTGCGCTCCACATCAAACCACTTGAAGGGATGAGCAGTTCCTGCGCGAAAGCCGGGAACATCGGCATAGCCCATGGAATGATCGTGCGCAATTCCGCATTGTAACAGACGCCGATACGTTGACGGCAGCTTGAACTTCAAAAAGTGCTGTCGGCTGTGAGTTATCTTTTCTCCCACAATTCCTTCCATGCGCGCAATTTCCTCCATAAGCACTCGTACGTCGCGATGGCTTTCGTATCCCGGGTGAATACCCATAATGGCTCCACCGTCGCGCATATCCTCTATTCGTTCGCGCAGCTGTGGGTTACGATAGTCGACATTCACATCGTTCTTTGAACGATCGGCCAACAGAAAAAAGCACCTCAATTCGATATGCTGCGATAGACATGTATCCAGCAGATATTCATAGGTATCGAACGGATCCTGTTCATCGGCCAAAACGCACTTCATACGCTCCAAGCCACGCATGGGCTTCAGCCTCAAAAGGTCGAGGATTAAGCCGCCCAACGTACGGCGCACGCCCTTATAGCGAAAGGCAAATGCGCTGTCTACATCGATGGTAGCTACGGTCCGAAAGACAGGAACAGAAGGTTGATACATCGGAAAATACTTACACACTTCATTGTGTACTTCCTGCCTCCAGATATCAGCCCATGGCTTCATTATCATCGTTGCACCACCCCACGCTTTTCGCCCGGCAAAACGACCATGCTCATCAAATGACTGAGCTGTGTATTCTTCATACCTCGAAAGCAAAAAGAAGGACGAAGCAAATGGATCAAACCGTTCACTTCCATCGAGGTTGGGGTATGCCATACTATTCCTATAAGCAACCGTAGGATTGAGCGGCGTCAAGGCATCGTTCCAAAGCAAATCGACCTGCGCAAAAACAGGCACGTCGGCCACGGGACATGGTTCATTGCTATACCAAATCTTTGAACAAGAAGCAGACTTGAAAACGACCGTATCGGAAGTAATGCGCACCTCTTCCCCCGGAAAGGAAAACATCCATCGCAGAATGTACTCAAGTCGTGGGTGAAGGATCGGTGAATAAACTAGCACGCTTTATAAGTATTGAATAATTGCATTGCAGATTTGTTCAGCAGCCGTTCCATCACCATAGAGCCTTGGCCAGTTTTCAAACGACTGCTGCATCAGATGATTCGCCGCATTCAGAATGCGACGGGTATCTGAATCTGCTACAATTGCATGACCACCTTGTGTGAGCTCGACCCATTCTGTTTCAGGGCGCAGAATCACGCACGGTCGCTGCACGAAATAGGCTTCCTTTTGCAAGCCGCCGCTATCCGTGAATACCAAGCACGACGAAGCAAGTAAAGCTATCATGTGCACGTAGCCGGCAGGAGGCAACAATCGCAGCCCGGCTTCTTGCAACGCTAGTTGCTCGGCCGGATTCAGAAACTTCAGCAATCGAGGATGGGCAGGCAACACAACAGGCATTGCATGCTGAGATGACCACTGCTTGAGTGCTTCCAAAATCCCACTTAAGCGTTCAGGGTTATCTGTATTGTTGTCGCGATGAATCGTTGCCACAGCATACCCACCATGCTTCAATCCGAGGTTCTCCACAAATGATTTGCCTTCGGGTTTATTGGAAAAGTGAATTGCATTATCGTACATCACATCGCCACTGGCCAACACCAACGGTTCGTCGATAGAAGGCGCTTGAACTGTTTCCATGCTAAATCCTTCGCGCTTCAAATTATCGATGGCCGTTTGAGTTGGGGCAAACAACAAGGTTGAAACATGGTCTGTTGCTATGCGGTTGATTTCCTCCGGCATGCGCTTGTTGAATGAACGGAGACCAGCTTCCACATGAATCACAGGTATAAATAACTTGGAAGCAACCAAGGCAGCCGCTAACGTGGTATTGGTATCGCCATACACGAGCACAGCGGTTGGTTTTTCTTGCAAAAACACACGCTCCAACCCTTCCATGATGCGGGCGGTTTGAGATGCATGCGAACCGGAACCGACGGATAGGTTGTGCGCAGGCGCAGGTATGCCCATCTCGTCAAAAAACACCTGCGACATACCCTCATCGTAGTGTTGTCCCGAGTGCACAAGCACCTCTTGCAACTTGCTTGTGCCAAGCTTTTTTACTGCGCGTGAAAAAGCCGCAGCCTTGATTATCTGTGGGCGTGCTCCTACAACGGTAATTATCTTCTTCATTCTTTCAATTCGTTTTCATCACAAAAGCTGTAATACCCATTGTCGGTTACAACCAGGTGATCAATTACAGGGCATTCGAGCATTTGACCGCAATACACAAGCCTGCGCGTGAGTTGTTTGTCCTCGTTGCTAGGATCGCGGTTACCGCTCGGGTGATTGTGGGCCACAATAATACTCGCTGCATTATTCTCGAGCGCAATCCGAAAGACCTTTTTTGGGTCGGCGATGGTAGCGCTGAGTCCTCCCTCGCCCACTTTATCGACCGACAGCACCCGATTGGCCTTGCTAAGCGTGATGACCCAAAACTCTTCATGCGGCAGGTTCCACATGTATTCGAGCAAGCGCTCATAGGCATCGCGCGAGTGGCGAATAGCTGCCGACTGCTTGCTTACGGAAGCCATTTTTCGTTTAGCCAGTTCCAAGGCCGCCACCACTACCACCGCCTTGGCCGGCCCCATTCCCTTAAACTGGGTAAATTCTTTACACTTCATAGCACCGAGCGCCTGTAAATCGTGGTTCACGCCATGGAGTATTCGCCTGGCCATGTCGAGGGCGCTTTCTTCCCGCGTACCCGAGCCGATTAGCAAGGCCAACAGTTCGGCATCGCTCAACGCCTGGGTGCCTTTCAAGAGTAGTTTTTCACGCGGACGCTCATCGGGCGACCATGCCTTAATAGAATTTGTCCTTTCCATGGCCGCAAATGAAAAAAGGCCCTCCAAATGGAGAGCCCTTTCATATTCCTCAGGGGAATAACGTATTATTTCAACTTGTTCACAAACACTTGAGCCTTACCCTTGAGGTTGCCCGCCTTGTTCTTGTGAATTACGTTGTTCTTTGCAAGCTTATCGAGCATGCTCACCACCTTTGGCAAAAGGGCAGAAGCCTCTTTCTTGGAAGTCAACGCACGCAATTTGCGCATGGCATTGCGCATAGTCTTGTGGTAATATTTGTTGCGCAGACGCTTAGCGTTGTTGCTACGAATGCGGATGATAGCTGATTTGTGGTTTGCCATTGTTCTATAAAATTCGGGCGGCAAATATAGTGTGAACTTGTTTGGATGCAAAAAAAAAGAAGAAAAAGGAAAAATGATACAGTTGCGAGTGACGAATGGCGAGTGGCGAATGGCTGCCGACTAGCATTCGCCACTCGCCATTCGCCACTTAACACTTGTCTGAACTGTGCGCCACTTCCTTTGTTTTCTTAGCATGCAAAATGCTGAGGACACCGACCGCATCATCCAAATGGCTTGGGAAGACCGCACGCCCTTTGAAGCGATTTATGTGCAGTTTGGGTTGAAGGAAGATGACGTGAAAGCCCTGATGAAGCGCGAGCTGAAGGCCGGGAGCTACCGCCTGTGGCGCGAGCGAGTGGAGGCTTGCAGTACCAAGCATGCTAAGCTTCGTAGCGCCGATATAGGCCGATTCAAGAGCAAGGCCCAGCGCCACATCACAAACAACAAAATCAGTAAACGATAATATGAGCACATATGTATTCGCAGGTGCGTCGAGCGCCATCGCCCGCAGCACAGCCGAACAATTGATAAACAAAGGTCACACCGTTATTGGGATTAGCCGAACTCCTGCTGAAGGATATACCGCAGTGCATGCTGTTTCCTCCTACACGGGCGTGGCGTATCCGGAAGTATCGGGGCCTATCGACGGACTTGTGTACTTCCCGGGGACCATCAACCTAAAGCCCTTTCACCGTCTCACATCGGCTGAGTTTCAGCACGATTGGGAAGTGAATACGTTGGGGGCGGTATCGTTTATTCAAGCCTACATCAACCAGCTCAAGCAAAGCCCGGAGGCCTCTGTCGTGCTGTTCAGTAGCGTAGCCGTCCATGCCGGCATGCCCTTTCACGCCTCTATTGCCATGGCCAAGGGAGCAAATGAATCGCTCGTTCGCTCGCTGGCTGCCGAGTATGCCCCACAAATTCGTTTCAACTGCATTGCGCCTTCGCTCACCCATACTCCCCTAGGCGATCGCTTTTTGAACAGTCCCGAAAAGTTCGAGGCAGCTCAAAAACGCAATCCACTCAAGAAAGTGGGTACCCCGGCGGAACTGGCCGATACGGTTGCCTTTCTGCTCAGCTCTAAATCGGCTTGGGTTACAGGACAGGTAATTGCAGTCGATGGCGGCATGGGTACGTTGCGTGTGTAGACAATCCGCAACGTTCATATCCCTAGTTGCACAATTTCCCCACATATTTGCCTTGTGAAAATACCGGTCATCATACCTGCACGAAACGAAAGCAGGCGCATTGGGAAAACGATAGATAGCTTAAGACGCGCAAGCCAGTTTGCAGGAATTGAGGTGTTTATTGTAGTAGTGGACGATGGTTCGAAAGACGACACCTCGGCCGTTGCTGAATCAATGAACTGCCACGTCATCAAACTCCGCGACCGCGGCTATTCGGCTTTGGGCATGCCCGAGCTGGCCGATACGCACAATGCCGGTTTCCAATTTGTCGCAACAAACTACCGGGAACCTTACGATTACGTGATGGTGAGCGGCAGCGACACGACCTATGCCGATGATTATTTCAAACTATTGATAGAAGCCTTTCAATCCGACTCCTCGCTCGTGATGTGCGCAGGCGTGCTGGATCGCTTCTTAACCAATCCCATGGCTGTTAGGGGTTCAGGACGCATCATCAAGCGTTCGTTTTGGGAAACGCAAGGCTCTCGCCTGCCCAACCATCTTTACGCATGGGAGAGTTTTCCTGTTGTGGCCGCCAACACACTTGGTTATCGCACACGCACTATCTACGAAGCCCGCATGAATACAGACCGTCCACCCTTGCGCTCGGTCGATTGGAAGCGCTACGGCATTGGCATGCGCGAAAACGGTAGTGTGTTTCCATACGTAGCACTTCGCGCCGCCAAGGCCGCCGTTCAAATCAGTCCCAAAGCAGGCTTTCGTCTCATTTTGGGATATTTCAGTTCGGTGAAAAATCGTTACCCGGAGGAAATGCGGCAGTTTGTAAAAAACTATCAGGTGGGCCGAATATTAAAGTACCTCAAGCTCAAAAGATGACCTACGTTTTCGACATCGGTCATCCGGCCCACGTTCACTACTTCAAGGCACTCATCAAAACCTTGAAGTCGAGAGGCCACCAAGTCATTGTTTTTGCCCGTGACAAAGAATGCACACTCGCACTGCTCGATGCCTATGGCATTGAATACGTAAATAGAGGTAAAGGTTCCAGCTCGTTGCTCGGTAAGTTTTTCTACATCCTGAAAACCGATGCGACTCTCTTTTTCAAGCTACTTTTTCGAAAGAAAAATGTATTCATTGGATTTGCTTCGCCTTATGCCGCGCACCTGGCGTGGGTCTTTCGCAAACTCAGCATAACCATCGACGACACCGACAAGGCAACGCTTTCACACAAACTGTATTTGCCTTTCACCAGTCAGGTGCTGACACCCGTTTTCTTCGAGAAAGACCTCGGAAAAAAGCACGTGCGCTTCAACTCGTTCATGGAGCTTTCGTACCTGCACCCCGATGTGTTCAAGCCTTCACAGACTTCTATTAGCGAAAATGCCGGTGCCTCTGCGGAACCCTACGCTATCGTCCGATTTGTGTCGTGGGGGGCCAACCACGATGTGGGGCAATTTGGAATGAACCGCGAGCAAAAGCGCGCCATTGTTGAGGAAATTTCGAAACACATGCGGGTATTTATATCTTCGGAATCGGAACTTCCGGAGGATATGAGCCACTTGAAATTGAATATTGCGCCGCACGAGCTCCACGATGTGTTGAGCGGTGCATCGTTGTATATCGGCGAAGGCGCTACCATGGCAGCCGAAGCCGCCATGCTGGGCATTCCGGCGATATACACCAATACGCTAACTGCGGGCACCTTGCACGCTATGAGAGATCGCGGGTTGCTTCATATCTGGAATCCGACTACCGAAAATTTGATGGAGGTCCTTCAGCGATATGTCACCAATCCTCAGGTGAAATCGGAAGCTGCCAAGCGGCGCGAGGCTCTGCTGCTGGAGTGCGATAATCCTTCCGAGTTCTTCTTAAACTTCATAGATTCACCTCACCAAAACCGATAAACCGATCGTTCTTCGACCTTTTCCAACAGCATGCAACTAGCCCGGCTATTCAAAGACTTCTCGCTCTACTCTATTGAGCCCGTGGCTTTCAAGATCGTCAGTTTTTTATTGCTTCCGCTGTACACCGCTTATCTGCTGCCCGCGGAGTTCGGTGAATTGCAATTCATCATTTCGCTCGGAACCTTTCTGCGCAGCGTTAGTCAGTTTGGTTTGAACACTGCCTTCTGGAAGTTCAAAAACGATTTTCCATCCGAAAAGCTACCCGATTTAAGCTTCAACGTGATGGCAACGCAGCTCTACATAGGCAGCATTGTGGTGGCGCTTTCGAGCATAGTTGTTTTCGCAACCGAAGAAAGCAACTGGAAATGGCTGTTCATTTTTTACCTGCTGGCCCTCCTGGTTAAGCTCATCAGCGAAAACTACTTGATGGTTTCCCGGGCATCGCAGCAACCCAAGCTCTACCTGCGCATCACCCTAACGCAGCTGGTTGTTTTCGTGACGTGCAACATACTCTTCATCACCACCCTTGGCTGGGGCATCTTCGGAATTGTATCGGCTTACATGGTGGCTTTCATGCTGACATCGATGGTGTATTACCGACGCATGAAAAGCCTGGTTGTTGGCAGTCTATCCAAAGACCTGCAGAAAAAGCTAGTTGCATTTGGCGGGCCTTTGCTATTGGGGAATCTGTCGATTCTAATTCTGAGCATTTCGGATCGATGGTTCTTGATGACCTTTTCCACCGAAACCGAACTGGGGCTGTATAGCTACGGATACAAGTTTGCCGATTTGCTGGGCACCTTTATGACCTACGCCTTTCAGCTCGCATGGGCGCCGCTTGCGTGGAAAGCCATAACCAACGATGCCGGGCGCAAGCTGTATTTCCAGGTGGAGAAACTGATTATGATTGGTTTTCCCGTATTTGTGTTGCTTTCGTTACCGGTACTTTTTTTCGTAGCTCGTTTCATTACCGTAAATCCTGAGTTCATCGCGGGCCTCAACATCACCTACATCATTGCATTTTCGCACATCTTCTATGCCTACTACTCCTTCAATTCAGTGAAGAACCTGCATTTCAATAAAAGGAACAACATCGTGAGCGGCAACATAGTGGCAGCAGTGCTCAATACAGCCTTGAACATAGCCCTGATAACGACCCACGGTATGCTGGGAGCGGCATTGGCAACTATCATTTCGTACATCGTGATGTACGCATGGATTGAGTTTGTGCGCATACCCGAGCTCGATTCCTACAAGAATCACCGTTGGAAATTGCTGGTCATCAATATCATTGCCCTCGCGGCATGCACGGGCATCACCGTAATGCAGTTCGGGAACGCATCGGAATGGACAATTGCACTTTCCTCGTTTGCCGCGGCGTTGGTGCTTGTTGCGCTGTCTTTTTTATTGGGCATTATTAGCCGATCTTCGATGGTAAAATTGAAAGACGAGTTTATTTCGCTTCGCAAAAAACCAACACCCCACTAATACCGAACCTGTGCAAAGGCTTGAAAATACATTGGTACTTCTGCTGCTCGTCATCGCCTCCAAGGGCAATGCGATAGCGGTATCCGATGCATTGCTGGTGGTTACCTTTTTGCTGAGCGCCTATATTTTTCGTCAAAAGATGACACCCATTCCGCGGTTTCTGTATTGGCTCGTTGGCGGCTATGCGGTACTCACCGGAATTTACTTCCTGAAGTTTGGCGAAATCAACTTCACCTCGTCGATGCGTTTTTTGCTGAAGATGATGACGGGGGTTCTTTCGGTGTTGGCCTTGGGGAACTATCTGTTTCTTCGCTTCGAGCGGTACATGCGATTTTTTGCAGCTACCAGCCTGGTGTTTTTCAGCATCCAGCTGATTGATTACTCCACACTGAAACAGCTCGTTGGTTTGTTGGAGAAAGTGATTCCCGCCCTCGATTACAGGGAAGATTGGTACGTCAATAATTTCCTGTTCACCCTCAACGACAATGCCCCCACGCGCAACTCGGGCATGGCTTGGGAACCGAAGGGATACGCCAACCTATTACTGCTGGCGCTGATTATTCAGTTGCTGATTAGCAAACTGAAAATGAATCGCTACTCATACCTCTACATCGTTGCCCTGCTTTCAACGCAGTCGACCACGGCTTTGGTTGTGCTGGCAACCGCGATTCCTGCGATATTCGTGTACAACGCCCATTTGCAGTACCGTGTGCTGGCCCTCTTTGGAGGACTTGCCGTTTGCGCCTTGGTATTCAGCCTCGACATTGTGGGGCCCAAAATTCAGCGTGAGTTTGAAGAGAGCGAGGCGCACCTCATTTACATCGAAGCCGAGACCGATCAGAAAGCCATTACCCTGGGACGTTTTGGTTCGTGGAAATTGGCGATGATGGATCTGCCGAAGAATCCGCTGGTGGGCATTGGCATGCAAGACAAGTTTCGCACAGAGGGCGAGCACACCCATTTGGTGTATGTAAATGGCCTGGCCGATTATCTGTCGCGATTCGGGATTTTGGGTATGGTGTTTTTGGGGTATTGCTATGTGAAATCGACCCGATCGCTGTTTCAACGCTACCGGGTGCGCGGTTGGTTCTTTTTCTTCATCACGATTATCAGCATCTTTTTCGCCAGTGCCATTGTGATCAACCCCCTGTATTTTGCGCTGCAGTTCTTCTTCCTTTTGCCCGATACCGCCAAGCGACCGGTGAAAGGTCTGAATGTTCCCAAACCCGGCGCCGCCGGGGCCATCGTCTAAAAGCTAAGGCCGAATCATTTTTTTTCTTCTACCTCTTGCATCAACCAAAACCCTGACTATATTTGCAGCCGCTTAGAAAAACGGAATGGCCCGTTCGTCTAGGGGTTAGGACAGCAGATTTTCATTCTGTAAACAGGGGTTCGATTCCCCTACGGGCTACAACAGGAACGCACCAACACACTAATTAAAAAAGTGTTAGGTGCGTTTTTCTTTTACAGGTAGTCGGTTTGTGCAGAATAGCATCGAAAATTGCAGGCATAACACTCCTATTAAGTATTCCATATAGGAATAAGGAAACATGCCCAGTGTATGTTCCTCTGACCTGTTCATCGTGGTAATTGTTTTTAATTATTCCATGGGGGCTGCTACGGGTAGCCTCTTTTTTTTTACTATTGGTGAATACTTGTAATGATTTATGAAATATCTACTTTACTGGGCAGCAGTCGCAGCGTTGCTAAGTTCATGCAACCAATCAAACCAAAATGAAAATGGAAGGTACGTGCCATTCTATAATGGCGATGGTTATTGTCACGTGTTAGATACCCAAACCGGAAGGGTGTACATTGGTACGGGTACTTACAAAGATTACGTTGAAGGCTCAATACCAAAATAAATACAAGGTGATTCTTAAATCAAACTGTATCTTTCTTGCTAACTTTAATAAATCATTTTATGTAAAACAATAAAACAAACACTACCAAATGAATAAAATTCTTTTTTCGATTTCATCAATTGTTATTCTCTCGATCTTGAACTCATGCTCATCTGATGCTGAAGAAGCTGAACAGCAATCCATTAACGCACAGAATCAGCTGAAAACTATTAGAATTGAGGCAATAAGTGACTTACCTATTGGCCCACCTTCCACGGTGTCGACTCAAATTCGAACAGACTATTTCTATGTTACTTCCCTGGGCGGAACGATAGGACTAACGAACACAGTACCTAATCAAATCGGTCAGAATACAATAACGCAAACATTCACGACGGCCCCCTCTTCCAACCTGCAATTAGTAATGCAACGAGTAAATACTTTTGCTGATGTTATGAGCGGGCAGGGACAGACTGACTATTGTGGGGATGTTACGATTAACGTATACTCGAACGATGTACTATTTTTCACCCTGACTAAAGAAATGGGTGGAACAACTTGTCCTGATAGCTATTACTACACTACCAATATCATCGTTCCTATGTAATGTTCAAGTGAATGAATCTATAAATTCGGATGCAACTGAATAACCACCTGTGATGAACTATGGTCTGCACTAACATCAGGTGCAAGTGGCGCAACTACATACCGGAATAATGATTTAGCAGCATGATGCGCTCTGCTACTGTGAATTCGTGCAGATGCGTTTGTATGAATTCAAATTCATGCGCTACATGATTCCTCATTAGCTGCTCACCTTTGAATTGCGCGTTTGGGCGGTGAATGTGGGTTACCGGGAAATGTCTGAGGAAATCACGATTATCAATGACTAGTGACTAGTGGCGAATAACTAATTAATAGTTAGACAGGGACTAATACTGACTTGTCATTAAATTGAGTTTTGTATATTCGTTCAATTGCCGAAATTTCAAATCATTAAATCTTAACCTGCTAGTATCATGGCACAGAAACGTCACGTTGTGTTTAAGACAAATCACTTAAAGAATCGTATTTCCTGGACCTCCGGAGTAGCGGGTGTAATTCGATTACTCACATGGGAAACAGAC
>JBKCGW010000022.1:0-28771 GCA_046303175.1 Flavobacteriales bacterium | reverse complement strand
TTCGGCATTTTCCGTAAAATCCTGCAGGCGCACGGTCAGGTTGTAGCCGCGCGCGCTAAACTGCCCCTTGCATAAGATAACGCAACCAATATGAACTTCATCGGCATCATATGCATGCATAGCCTCTCGCATGGCCATTCGCATGTACTTCTCGTCAATTTCTGTGGTTATTTCTTCTGCCATACAACAAATTCGGCAGCAAGATACATGTACTTTGCGCCGCTCAATACGCGCATGTCCGCAACCCACAAACACCGAATTTTACTCGCCCCGCTCGATTGGGGCTTGGGACATGCCACGCGATGTGTGCCGCTCATCGACCGATGGTTGGCTGCAGGACACGAAGTGATTTTGGCCGGTAACGGCCGCAGCGCCGCTTGGCTGGCAAATCGCTATCCGCAACTGGAGTTGCATACCGACATTCCCGATTACGCCATTACGTACCCGAAAAATGGGAACATGACCATCCATTTTGCGAAGCACTTTTTCAGGCTCCTTGGAGTGATTGAAGCAGAGCGGCGTTGGCTCGATCAATTCATGAAAAAGCACACCATTCATCAGGTGTGCAGCGATAACCGATATGGGTTGAGCCATCCCGATGTGCCGTGCACACTCATCACCCATCAACTCAACCTGCGTGTACCTAGGATTGTGAAGGTATTCACACAAAGACTGCTCAGCAACCGTTTGAAAACATTCAACCAAGTTTGGGTACCCGATACTGCAAGCGAGTCAGGTCTTTCGGGGGCATTATCGCACGGAGGTCGCATGGACTTCTCCGTTCAATATATCGGGCCCCTATCTCGCTTCGATAATCCTTCACCCAATCCATCTTCAGCAAGTTTCAACGTAGTTGCGATTGTTTCGGGGCCGGAGCCAACGCGAACGATGTTTGAGCAACAGCTTCGTCAGCTATTGCCGGCACTGCCTTGCAAGTCCTTGCTTGTACTGGGAAAACCCGATGAGGATTTATATCAGGAAACGGGCAACTTGACGGTGCGAAACCACCTCGCAGACGCAGAACTCGCTCGTGCATTGCAAGGAGCTGAATTGATAGTAGCCCGCTCCGGATACAGCACAATCATGGACTTGGCTGCTCTCAATCTCAAGGCATTATTGGTTCCTACACCCGGTCAAACGGAACAGGAATACCTCGCCAAGTATCATTCTGAGCGCGGCAATCACTCGATGATTCGTCAACACAAATTGACCCTGGAAGTGATTCAATCTGCGCTGCAGCGTTAGACCAACACATTACATTTGCGCCATGCCCAACGTACTCTTCATTGAAAGTGTTCATGACATCCTGCAGCATCGCCTGGAGGCAGCAGGTTATACATGCGAGCTTCGCTATGAGGCGACACGAGCAGATATCTTACAGTCGTTGGATAGATACGAGGGAATTGTGGTGCGTTCACGCATTGCAATCGACCGAGAGCTTATTGATGCAGCCACCAACCTTCGTTTCATTGCCCGCAGTGGAAGTGGTTTGGAGAACATCGACGTAGCCAATGCCGAAAGTAAAGGCATACGCGTCCTCAATTCGCCCGAGGGCAACCGAGCAGCTGTGGGCGAACATGCAATGGGCATGCTACTTATGCTGATGAACAATCTGCGCCAGGCCGATGCCGATGTGCGCGCAGGCCGATGGCCCCGCGAAGAAAACCGAGGATATGAAGTGGAAGGCAAAACCGTTGGGATTATTGGTTATGGATTGATGGGAAGCTCATTTGCCCAAAAGCTGAAAGGGTTTGGCGCCAAGGTGATTGCTTACGACAAGTATAAGAGTGGATATAGCAGTGACATCGTGCAAGAGGTAACGCTGGAAACGCTGAAAGCCACGTCAGACATCGTAAGCCTACATTTACCGTTGAATTCGGAAACCCACTATTTCGCCGACACAGCATTTTTCAATTCCTTCGAAAAACCATTTTATTTCATCAACACGGCGCGCGGAAAAAACACAGAGACAGCAGCCTTGGTGGAAGCGCTGAAAAATGGCAACGTGCGGGGTGCTTGCATCGATGTAATCGAATATGAGAAAGCTTCGCTGGAGGGATTGGAAAAAGACCCTTCGATGACGGCCATGCGCGAACTCATTGCCATGCCCAACGTTGTGCTTTCACCTCACATTGCAGGATGGACGCACGAGTCGTATGAGAAGTTGAGCAGCGTGCTGGCGGATAAGATTCTGGGGGGGTAGGATTGTAGGATTGTAGGATTTTAGGGGCGCCAGCCCCTCATTCTCATTGTGTTTCTGTTTCTAAAAATTTGAAGAAAGAGAAGCAGAAGCAGAATGAGAATATCCGCCAATCGCATCCAGTCCCCAGTCCCCAGTCCCCAGTCCTCAGTCCCCAGTCCTCGCCTACCTTGTTTAACCCCCATCCTCACTTTCTTCGCTACATCATGACTCAAGCAAAGCAACCTATCAACCTCGTCTGGATGAAGCGCGACCTGCGCACGCAGGATCATGAGCCGCTCATGCTGGCCGAGAAGGCGGGTGTGCCCTATTTCATACTTTACCTCTTCGAGCCTGCGCTCTTGGCGCATCCCGATACCAGCGATCGCCACCTTGTATTTCAGTACCATTCCATTTTGCAGATGAACGCAAAACTGAGTGAGTTCAATAAGGCGGTTCAGATATGCTACGGCGATGCACTCGAGGTATTTCAACACCTGGCCGATCAATTCATCATTGAGCAGCTGTTCAGTTATCAGGAAAGTGGAACGCAACTCACCTGGGAGCGCGACAAGGCGATTGCCGCGTTTTGTGAACGCGAGAACATTCGCTGGGCCGAATGCCAGCGCGATGGAATCTTGAGAGGCATTAGCAATCGCGAAGGATGGGACAAAAAATGGTTTCAGTTCATGCATGCTCCACTGGTCGAGAACTTCTTTTCAAAGCAAGACATCCTTCAGTGGCATCATCCCTTTTCATTGCCTGAGCAGTTAACTACAACTCTGAAGAACTATCCTTCGGAATGGCAGCCACCGGGCGAAGACAATGCATGGCGTTACCTGCGAAATTTTATGGAGGAGCGAGGCGTCAACTACAACAGACATATTTCGAAACCACTCGAAAGCAGGCTGAGTTGTGGACGCGTATCGCCCTACCTCGCATGGGGTAATTTAAGCGTGCGACAAACCTATCGCTACGTCATTCAGCACCCGCGTGCCGAGCAAGGCAAGCGATGGGCTGAGAGCTTCCTCACGCGAGTTAAGTGGCGCGATCACTTCAGCCAAAAATTCGAGGTAGAATGCCGCTACGAAACGCATTGCATCAACCGTGGATATGAGTCGTTGGTAAAAGAGAAGAACCAAGAGTGGATAACCGCTTGGGAAACGGGGCGCACAGGATTTCCGTTGGTGGATGCCTGCATGCGCTGTTTGCACACTACCGGCTGGATTAATTTCCGGATGCGCGCCATGTTGGTTTCCTTTCTGTGTCACCATTTGTATCAAGATTGGCGAACAGGCACCTATCAGTTGGCCAGGCTTTTTCTCGACTATGAACCCGGCATTCACTACCCTCAGTTTCAAATGCAAGCCGGAACCACGGGTGTCAACACCGTTCGCATGTACAATCCCGTGAAGCAGAGCAAGGATCACGACCCGGAAGGAATTTTCATACGCACATGGGTACCCGAGTTGCGCAACGTACCCACTGAGTTTATTCACGAACCACATTGCATGACAGAAGCGGAGCAAGAACAATGGGGAGTTCGCATAGGACTGGACTACCCTGCTCCCATTATCGAACTGGAATCGGCGGCACGACAAGCACGCGAATCCATTTGGGGTCACCGCAAGAATGACGAGGTTAAAGCCGAAGGCAAGCGCATCTTGGCCACGCATGCGCGAAAAAGAACGGCCGTCAAGAAAAAAAAGGGCGGAGAGCAGTTGAGTCTGTTGTAAGATTGAAGGAGGCGTCAACCACTCATTCTCATTGTGTTTCTGATTCTCATTCTAAAATTTCCAGAAAGAGAATCAGAAGCAGAAAAACAATCAGAAACACAAGCAGAAACAGACACAGAAATAGAATGCGAACGGCCGCCAAACGTCCCCAGTAGCCAGTCTCCAGTCCCCGAATCAACCGCTTCAACTACGATCCCAAAATCCACTTCATAAAGTGTACAACAAACACTTAGATTTGCCCTTCAACAACCATTGCCATGAAAACAATTCAACTTCTTGCTGCTGCCGCATTTACCGGCTGGGCATTAACCGCTTGCGTGAGCAAACAACAAAAACCTGCCGACGCAACTATACTCGGACATTCCGACACACGTGTTCTACAACACCCTGATTGGTCGAAGAATGCGACTATTTACGAAGTCAATATTCGTCAGCATACACCTGAGGGAACATTCAATGCATTCACCCGTGACATTCCTCGCTTGCAATCGATGGGCGTGGACATCCTTTGGCTCATGCCTATTCATCCCATTGGCGAGGTAAACCGCAAAGGCGGACTTGGTAGCCACTACAGCGTGAAAGATTACAAAGCCGTGAATCCTAGCTATGGTTCTATAGCGGACTTCAAGAACTTGGTAAAGACAGCACACGACAATGGCATGAAGGTCATCATCGACTGGGTGGCCAACCACAGCGCATTTGACAACCAGTGGGCGACCGACCACTTGGAGTATTACCTGCTCGATACCGCTGGTAAGATTCAGCCACCGCTGGGCACCGACTGGTGGGATGTGGCGCAGTTGAACTACGAGAACAAGGCCTTGTGGACAGGCATGACGGATGCCTTGAAATTTTGGGTAAAAGAATGCGACATCGACGGGTATCGCTGTGATGTAGCCGAGAAAGTACCTACTCCATTTTGGGACCAGGCTCGTGCTGCACTCGATAGCATCAAGCCGGTGTTTATGCTTGCTGAGGCAGAGCGCAAGGAGCATCATTTGAAAGCGTTCGACATGAGCTACTCATGGGAATTCATGCACATCACGAATGAATTTGCCAAGGGCGAAAAGAAACTCAGTGACATCGACGCTTATATGGCCAAGCAAGACACGGCCTTCCCGAGAAGCGCTTACCGCATGTATTTCACCACCAATCACGACGAGAACTCATGGAATGGAACGGGTAACGAACGATTGGGTGCTATGCGTCAAACAATGGATGTACTCGCCATGACTATCGGTGGTATGCCATTATTATATTCCGGTCAGGAAGGCGGCGAGCAAAAAGCCGACGGAACACCGCACCGCTTATCATTCTTCGAAAAGGACACCGTGCAATGGAACGACTACAAATTCCAGGACTTCTATACACGTCTCTTCAAAGTGCATAAAGAGAATCCCGCACTTTGGAACGGAGAATTCGGCGGCGCATTCAAGAAAATCAAGACGAGCAGCGACGATGTTCTCTATTGCTATTCACGCACCAAAGACAACAACCAGGTGGTGGTAATGCTCAACTTCAGCGACAAACCACAAAGCGTTGACTTCATTGAGAACATGCCCGAAGGTGAATACCCAAGCATATTCAATGCGCAATCGCTAACTCTTTACACCAAAGGACATCAAGAATTGCCTCCTTACGGCTACCAGGTATTTGTGAAGAAATAAAGCGACTATGAACCAGCTGATTGCCGATAACAAAGTCTCCACGCTGCGCTCCTATTTGGTGTCAAAACTGGAAGGAGTTTACTCAGCGCGCGAGGCCGGCAATTTGGTTCAACTACTCTTCGAGACATTTAACCGCTGGACCCGTTCGGAATTGGTGCTCAACGCAGAGCAGCGTTTGGGTGAATCGGAATTGCTTCGCTATCATTTTGCATTGAAGCGCTTGCTGCAAGGTGAGCCCATTCAATATGTGTTGGGATATACCTGGTTCCTGGACTTGCGCATGGCCACCACGCCAGCAGCATTGATACCACGACCTGAAACTGAAGAGCTGGTGCGGTTGACGGTAGAGCGAAATAAAGCTGCAGCACCTCGCATACTCGACATTGGAACAGGAACCGGATGCATTGCCATAGCGCTTCAAAAACTACTGCCTGAGGCAGCTATTACCGCCATCGATGTGAGTCCTAAAGCACTGGATCTTGCAAAGAACAATGCCAAGACCCACGAGGCCCCCATTGCATTCAAGCAACTCGATTTGTTACACGAAACACCTGAAGGCGTTTTTGATTTGGTGGTTAGTAATCCTCCTTATATCCCTTTAAGCGAGGCTACCACCATGGAACAACGCGTTACGGAGCATGAACCTCACATCGCTTTGTTTACGGAAGATGCAGACGCACTTATCTTCTATCGCCGAATGATGGAGTTGACTCCAACCTTTCTTTCGGATAACGGAATTGTGCTCTGTGAAATACACGAAAGCATGGCCGACGCCTTGATGCTATTGGCCCAATCATTTAACCTATCATCGCCTGAAATCCACATCGACATGCAGGGTAAAAACCGCATGATGACCTGGCGTAAATAACCTTCAAAACCATGAAGAAAATTGCTATTCTAATCGGCATGAGCATAGCCCTGTTGGCTGCTTGTGTGTCATCGAAAAAAGAAGTCGCTTCCACACCCGCTTTGCAAGGTCTCGCATCGCCGATTCGATTGCAGCTCGACAGCACGCATATCGTTCTGACCGATTATTTCGCTCAACCCGGCAACATTGAGTCTATTTCGTGGAATAACCGCACCTGGTCAGCCGATACTTCGGGAACACTTCTTTTAACCGGAGCTGCACCTTCACCCGTGAGCAACTTATCGGTGCGCTATGCGGGCGTCGATTATGATATTCCCGTATTTGCGACGAACAAGATTCGCTATACATTCAGCTACAAGTCTTCGAAGCCCGAAGTGAGCACTGTCGAGCTTTCCGGCTCTATGAACGGCTGGAACCGCAAAGCATCGCCGCTCACTTTTAACGGTGAAAGCTGGAGCATCGAACTGGTGGTTAATCAAGGACTATATCAATACCGTATTTGGGAAGATGGCCAAGAAATGATGGACGCCAACAACCCGAATACCATTAGCAACGGCATGGGCGGGTTGAACAATACGTTTCAGGCAGGTCCTCCGGAAGGCAAGCAGCCGATGCTGTTCACCGAGAGCGCTCAAGGAAATACGATTACCTTACTCGATGCCGATACCTGCCTTCATGTATTCGCCTACCTCGAGAACAAGTTGTTGTCCTCTTCTATTGAAAATGGCCGTGTGATTATCACGTTGCCGACTGAGGCGGCCGGTAAAGAACGAGCGCATGTGCGAGTGTTTGCCGACAACGGCATTCAGCGTTACAACGACGTTTTCATTCCGTTGAGCAATGGCAAGGTGATTACACAATCGGCGCAACTCGACCGCAGCGACTTACGCAACACCATCATGTACTTTGTAATGGTCGATCGTTTTGTGAATGGTGACACTTCCAATGACCGTCCCACGGCCGATTCGACCATACACCCTAAGGCGAACAACCTGGGAGGCGATTTGCAGGGTATCACGCAGAAAATAAAGGATGGATACTTTGAGAAGTTAGGCATCAACACCATCTGGATTTCGCCCATCACCACCAATGCCGAAGGCGCATGGGGCTTGTGGAATAAAGGCGCAACCAGCACGTTTTCGGCCTATCATGGGTATTGGCCAACGGCATTGCGCAGCATCGACAATCGCTTGGGTAATGATGCCGCCATGAAAGAATTATTGGCTACAGCTCATGCCAATGGAATGAATGTGCTGCTCGATTATGTTGCGCACCACGTTCACCAAGAACATCCGCTTTACAAGCAAAAGCCCGATTGGACTACTCCACTCTATTTGCCGGATGGAACCATGAATACCGAAAAGTGGGACGAGCACCGCCTCACGACCTGGTTCGACACCTTCTTGCCAACCTGGAAATTTGCTGATCATGCTGTGGTGGAAGCACTCACCGATACTGCCATGTATTGGGTGGAGAATTACGAGCTCGATGGTTTCCGTCACGATGCTACCAAGCATATTAACGAAGATTTTTGGCGCACGCTTACCCGCAAGGTGAAGGGCTACCAAGAGCAACATCCCAACCGAAGCATCTACCAAATCGGAGAAACGTATGGCAGTCCCGAATTGATTTCCTCGTACATCAGCAGCGGACAGCTCGATGCGCAATTCGATTTCAACTTGTACGATGCCGCGGTGGATGCATTTGCGAAGCCTGAGACCAACTTCAGCAACCTGGAACGCGTGCTGGAAGAAAGCATGAGCTATTACGGCAGTCACCACCTCATGGGAAATATAACAGGCAATCAAGACCGAGCGCGATTCATTTCCTATGCCGATGGTTCCGTACAATTTTCGGAAGATGCGAAGCTCGCAGGATGGACGCGCGACATTCAAAATCGCGACACGGCAGGCTACCAAAACATGGAAATGCTCATGGCCTTTTTGATGACTACCCCGGGCGTTCCTTGCATTTATTATGGCGATGAGATAGGCATGCCCGGTGGCAACGACCCCGACAACCGCCGCATGATGCACTTCAACGATTGGAACGATTCGCAGCGAAAATTGCAGGCAGCCACACAGGCACTCGTGCAACTGCGCCGCTCCTGCATGGCGCTTACCTACGGCGAATTGGAGATTCTATCCAACGAAAACGGCGTACTGGTTTTTGGTAGAAAGTACTTCGACAGTCAGGCTATCATCGTATTCAACAAAAACACTTCGGCAAGTGATGTAACCATCGCTCTACCCAAGCATTTTCAATCCGATAGCTATAACAAGCTATCAAACACAGCACTTACATGTGAAGGCAAGAATGTGACTGTAAGCGGCCCGACCGGCTATGAAGTATTCTACCGATAAGATCAAAAAGAAAGGGTGATACTGCCCTTCCGCAGTATCACCCTTCATATTTATTACCTCCTACGTAATCCGTAATTCGTAATCCGTAATCAAAAATTATTCCCCCTCTCCGAGCTCTTCCACCTTCTTCAACTCCTCATCAATCATTTCCTCAATCGCCTTGCGCTCTGCCTCATTGAGCTTTTCATTCAGTTTTGCTTGACGCTTCAAGAAGCGATACATGTCGCGCTTGTGAATTTCGTATGCGATGTATACGGTGTATTTTCCTTCGGTTGAGTTGAAGTACTTCTCCTCTCCTATTTTGCGCAGGTCGGCGATGGTTGTATTTGTGACCTCACGAATAAGGGACTGGAACTTATCGTTGATTTCACTGCCGCTAGCGGTTTCATTCTCGTGCAGGTATTGATCGGTCACCACCTTCATGCGGGTTTCCACTTGCTGAGCCAATTCCTTCTTAGCCTGAAGGTCCGCCTTATTCTTTGCAATATTCTCGTCTGAGCTATCGCCCTTGCCCTTTGAACGGAAGTAACGTGAGGTACTTTCGTATTTATTTCCGGAGAAAGGCTCCTTTACTTTTTCTCCCATTGGAGAGGTCGATTTGCAGGATTGCAACAAAACGAACATCAAAAGGACCGGTACCATCCAAACTTTTTTTACTGCTTTCATATCGGTTGATTTTAATTTGACGCAAACTTGGGAAAAATTATGCCAAGTACCCTTGGACCATGACAAAAGATTCTCAACACCTTCGTGAAGCTACAGCCTCAGATTTGGATGCAATTCTGCGCATCTACAACGATGCGATTGAAAAAACCACCGCCATTTATGAGTATGCGCCCTTCGATAGAACCTATATTGAAAATTGGTGGAAGCAGCGTCAAGCGGAGAGTTGGCCCATCCTCGTTGCGGAGCTCCATGGAGAGTTGGCAGGGTTTGCTACGTATGGAACATTTCGCGCACGCGCTGCTTATCGAAGCACGATGGAGCATTCGGTGTACGTCGACGAGAAGCACAGAGGCCAAGGTTTGGGTAAGCTATTGCTACACGCCATTGTCGAACGTGCGAAACAAAACGGCATACATGTGCTCATCGGCGGCATCGATGCTGATAACAGCCAGAGCATTGCCATGCACGAGAAAGAAGGCTTTCGAGTAGCAGGTCATCTTCATGAAGTAGCCTACAAGTTTGATCGCTGGCTTGATCTGGTGTTCGTGGAGAAGAAACTGTAGCGTCGAGCCCGGCTGTCAGCTAATTTAGCAGCCCATGATTTCCGATAAAAAACCGGTTCAAGACTTCATTCAGTTGCTCGACCAACACGGCATTCGGGAAATCATCATTTGTCCGGGATCTAGGAACGCACCTTTCAGTATTAGTCTTGCTCAAGACAAGCGATTCCATGTTCACAGCGTGGTCGACGAGCGCAGCGCAGCATTCCTTGCGCTGGGTATGGCACAACAAGTCGATCATACTGTAGCTATTATCTGCACCAGTGGCACAGCTGTACTCAATTTTGCCCCTGCCCTGGCAGAAGCCTACTACCAGCGAATTCCGCTGCTAATCGTAACCGCCGATCGTCCCATCGAGTGGATTGACCAAGGCGAAGGACAGAGTATTCGTCAACACCAAGTGTACCGCAACTATGTGAAGGCATCCTATGAAATTGCCGAAGAGGCATCGGAGGGTGACCTGGTTTGGTACAATGCGCGCATCATGGATGAAGCCATGCGCATGGCCAATGAAGGAGTGCGCGGTCCTGTGCACGTCAACTTCCCGCTTCGCGAACCCTTGTACAATACGGTTCAGCGTAGCTCGGAGGAAATAAAAATGATAGGTCGCGCCCATGCGCCCATGCGCTTGACTAACGACGAAAGCGGCTTCTTGCAAAAGCGTATTGAAAACAGTGAAAAAGTAATGGTATTGGCAGGGCAAATGAGTGCTGATGATGCCATGCTATCTGCACTTCGTTCGTTTTCCAAACGCAGCAATGTGATTGTGCTGACCGAAGCACATAGCAATCTTGCCGATGCAGCATTCATTACCACGATCGACCGATTTCTGGCAGCATTGGATGATGAAAACAAGCAATGGCTTCAGCCCGATTTATTGATTACCGTTGGGCACAATATCATTTCGAGAAAGATAAAAGCGCTTCTGCGCAAAGGCGATACCAAGCACTGGCATGTGGATATCAGTGGAGAAGGATTGGATACCGTAAAAAAACTATCCAAGGTCATTCCCGTAACCCCCACCGAGTTTTTTGAGAGCATGAACGAGGGGGCCGAATATCCCGGTTCAACTTATAAAGAACGAGTGCTTCAGTTCCATGAGCGCTCAGCAACTGCAGCAGCATCTTACTTGCAACACGCCCCTTGGAGCGACTTAAAGGCCTTTGCATCTATTCACCCTGCAATACCTTCAGGCAGCGATGTGCAAATGGGCAATAGTTCAGCGGTTCGCTACATATTGCTGCACGACGCACGACCGGATCTGAGGTATTTCGGTAATCGCGGTGTTGCCGGTATAGACGGCTGCACAAGCACCGCCTTAGGTGCAGCACATTGTTCGAATAGACTCACTACACTTATAACAGGCGACATCGGTTTCTTTTATGACAGCAACGCGCTGTGGAATAATCTGAATGCGTCGAACCTTCGCATCATCGTCATCAACAACGGCGGTGGCGGTATTTTCCGCATCATCGACGGACCGGACGCTAACTCTCAAGAGCTGGAAACCTTTTTTGAAACGGCCCACACTCGCAGCGCGGCAGGCTTAGCGGCTATGTATTCTATTCCGTTCCAAAGCGCGAAGGATACACAATCGCTCACCGATGGATTGAAGTGGCTTTATGCACAGGAAGGATGTTCTATTCTAGAAGTAAACTCACCACGCCTGGAGAATAGCCCGGTGTTGAAAGAGTATTTCGAGCATATTCGAAACCAAGGTTAACATTGAGTGGGGTAAAATTTTTTAACCTCAGAGGCGCAGAGAGCACAGAGTTTCAATTCTTATTATGCCTTCTTTGCGGCTTTGCGGTAAAATTCTTAAAACACAGAGAACACGGAGAACACAGAGAGCATAGAGTTTCGATTCTTATTATGC
This sequence comes from Flavobacteriales bacterium, assembly GCA_046303175.1. GTDB lineage: Bacteria > Bacteroidota > Bacteroidia > Flavobacteriales_D > Sanyastnellaceae > JAIBBG01. The sequence goes on along the minus strand of JBKCGW010000022.1, from coordinate 16,856 downwards.
GTTCTTTGAGGCTTTGCGGTAAAATTCTTAAACCACAGAGAGCACAGAGTACACAGAGTTTCGATTCTTATTTTTTTTTTGCGCGCTTTGCGGCTTTGCGGTAAAATTCTTAAACCACAGAGAGCACAGAGTTCACAGAGTTTCGATTCAATTCTTTTTTGCGTGTTTTGCGCCTTTGCGGTTAAAAATAACCAACTACAGAGGCGCTGAGAACGCAAGCATGTGTAACTATTTTCGCGCACGATTGTTTTTCAACCACACATAGAAAACGCCATGAGAAACTGGACCCCTATCAAGCAATACAACGACATCCGTTTTGAGTACTTCGAAGGCATAGCCAAGATTACCATCAACCGTCCGCAGGTATACAATGCTTTTCGCCCGGAAACGAATATGGAGATGATTGAAGCCATGGACATTGCGCGCGAACGTTCAGACATTGCTGTCATCGTGCTTACCGGCGAGGGCGACAAGGCTTTCTGCAGCGGAGGCGACCAAAACGTGAAAGGCGTGGGAGGCTACATCGGTGAAGACGGGGTGCCGCGATTGAACGTTCTCGACTTGCACAAGCGTATTCGTGAAATGCCTAAGCCTGTAGTGGCGATGGTGAATGGTTATGCCATTGGTGGCGGCCACGTGCTGCACGTAGTATGCGACCTCACCATTGCGAGTGACAACGCTCGTTTCGGACAAACGGGTCCGAAAGTGGGCAGCTTCGATGCCGGTTTTGGATCGAACTACCTTGCTCGCCACGTGGGACAGAAAAAAGCACGCGAAATCTGGTTTTTATGTGAGCAATACACCGCAGCCGAGGCAGAAGCCATGGGCATGGTAAACAAAGTAGTTCCATTGGCTGAGTTAGAAAATGAGACCGTACGCTGGTGCAAAACCATGATGAAGCGAAGCCCTCTGGCCTTGCGTATGATTAAGCGCGGCTTGAACGCTGAGCTCGATGGTCAGCGCGGCTTGATGGAATTTGCAGGCGATGCCACCCTACTCTACTATCTCACCGACGAGGCGCAAGAAGGCAAACGCGCATTTTTGGAAAAACGTGATCCCGACTTTCAGAAGTATCCCAAGTTTCCATAAGCCGTATGAAAAAATGGATACAGGCCATGCGTCTGCGCACGCTTCCGCTCGCGGCATCGTGCATACTGGCGGGCGCAGCGGCAGCAAAGTCTGATGGCTATGAAAACAGCATGATTCTGTTGCTCACGCTTTGCACCACCTTCCTTCTTCAGATACTGTCCAATTTTGCCAACGACTACGGCGACTATTCGCACGGCGTAGACAACGAGAACCGCGTAGGTCCTACGAGAGCTATACAAAGCGGGGCCATCAGCAAGAATCAAATGAAACGCGCGTTGATAATCACAACGCTATTAACCCTTGTAAGCGGAATCTCACTGCTTTGGTTTGTATTTGCGCCCAGCGCTCAATTCACTAGCGCGCTCATTATGTTTGCACTGGGCATTGGAGCTATTGCTGCGGCTATTAAGTACACAGTAGGCAACAACCCTTATGGTTATCGCGGACTCGGCGATCTATTTGTTTTTCTTTTCTTCGGGCCGGTGGGGGTACTCGGCACATGCTACTTGCTATCAGCTACGCTTGAATCCCAGAACATTTTATTGGCTATTACCACCGGATTTTACAGTGCTGCTGTATTGAATTTAAACAACCTGCGCGACCACGTGAACGATGCTGCGTCGGGCAAACAAACCCTCGTTGTAAAAATGGGTTTTCGCGCAGGAAAGGTTTACCAAACGATTCTTATAGTAATAGGTTCCCTAAGCATGTGCCTATGGATTGCCCTGAACGGACATTCTGCCTTTGCTTATTTACCCATTTTGGCTAGTCTTGCACAATGCGGATTATTGTTTTCTGTATGGAAAACAGAAGAGCCGGCGATGCTCGACCCAATGCTAAAAAAGGTCGCCATTCTCAGTTTATTGAGCTCGCTCTTACTGATTTTAACAGTCTGATTTACACATAAAAAAAACCGCATCCATTCAAGAATGCGGTTTTACCCAATATGGATTCGGGATAGTTTTGAAACGTCTTTTTACTTGTCTTGTATAATATTGAAATAAAGACCTGCATTGAATGATGCCGACAAAATGGCTGTCGATGAAATGGCAACTGAACTGCCATACCCCGGGCTCCAAGCCACAGCCGCATCCGTAAAATACATGGGGGCTAACAATTGTGCCTGCAATCGAACACCTAAGCGGTCAATAATTGAAATTTTCACACCCGCAACTGCAGACACCGTGAAGCGCCAATCTTCTACAGCGAATTCAGGTTGATAAATAGTTGCACCAAGCATCATACCTCCATACGGGCGAATGCGGTCTTTATCAGCTTCTTTCATTGGACCTACAAGCACATTATGGATTTTAAGATTACCTGCACTGAAAAGGGTATTGGAGTAATAGTCATAATAGTTCAAACCCGCTTCTTTATAGTTGTATTGCACTTCGAGCCATGATTTGCCTGAGGCACTTGGCCCACGGCCAAACGTTACTGTTCCGCCGTAATTGGTTCCGTAGCTTGTACGAAGACGGCCATAGTACACATCGAGCGAAGAAGGAGTTTGGTGCCCGTAATAACCTGCCACCTGTAGATTCTGTGCAATTGCTGATAAACAGAGAAGTGAAGTAATGCTGAAGAGTAGAAATGCTTTTTTCATAGTGTATAATATTTGTTTTGGTACTAACTAATTTTAATGGTGAATGAATGATGTTAATCTAGATTCTATTGGATGTTACTTTCCTCCCCCTAGGGCTCTGTATAAATCCACATACGCATTCAAGTATTGCTGTTGAAGATTTGATACCAACAATTCGATTTCAAAGAGCGAACGCTGAACATCCATCAATTCAAGATATGAGGTGTATCCGTCGTTGTAGCGAGCCTGGCTGAGTGTGAGCGCTTCCCTTGCTGTGGCTTCCTGGCGTTTACGAGCTGCAAGTTCCTGTTGAATGGTTTCTATTGAGACAAGAGCGTTTTCTACTTCTTGCAATGCCCGCAGATATACCTGCTGATAATGATAAGCAGCTACTTCAGCAGACTTCATTTGTGCTGTAACTCGCCTTTTATTTCTTCCAAATTCGAAAATGGGTCCCAACAGATTTTGGGTCAGGGATGAAATAAGCGCATCTGAACTCAGTAATTCAGAGAGCTCCGAACTTGCCATTCCACCACCCGCAGTTAAAGAAAGCGAAGGATAACGCAATGCTTCAGCCACTCCGATTTTTTCCACCTCACGCTTGTAGTTATACTCTGCCTGGCGCACGTCGGGGCGTTGACTAAGCAGGGCGGAGGGAAGACCTGCCGGAATAACAGGTTGTGCCGGCTGCTCAGCGTTGGCTAATCCGCGCCCCACTTTACCGGGTGGATTTGCCAGTAAATATGACAATGCGTTATCGGTAATTGCAACCGCACGTGTGTATGCATTGATAGACGAAACAGCACTTTCCACCAGCTGCTTGCTTTGCAACAAATCCCATTCGCTGATGTATCCTTGTTTGAAACGCTCCTCGAGCACCTGATAATTCTGCAGTCGTGTCTCATAGGTGGCCTTCGAAATAGCCAATCGATTATCGAAGTCACGCAACTTATAATAGGCATCTGCAACATTGGAGATAAGAGCCACTTGCACAGCCGCTCGTCCCTCTTCACTGGCCAGTAGATCGTTCAGGGCAGCGTTGCGCGAGTGTCTTATTTTCCCCCAAATGTCGATTTCCCACGACATACCGGCCCCAAGAGTGTAGAGCGAAGAGGATCCGGATGCACTGGCTGACTGGTTGCCTGAAAGCTGATAACCGAAGGAAGGAAACAATTGCGAAATGGCGATTCCATAATTAGCGGCAGCAATTTCAATGCGTGATGTCGCCATTTTCAAATCATAGTTTCGCTTTAATGCACTGTCAATGAGTCCACGAAGAACGGGGTCCGGATAGAAGTCGGACCACTTCAACGCACCGACTGAATCATTTGCCGTAATTACCGCAGAGCCTGTATTGAACGATGGCACGGTCGGCATGTTGGGGCGCGCATAACGAGGGCCAACCATGCATGCCTGACATAGTAGCATGAGCAAAATCGCCGCTATCCCAGCTGATTGAATTATGGTTCTCATGCGTGTTCAGATTCATTAGGGTTAGACGCAGGTTCAATCTCTTTTTTCTTTATAGGACTTATTTTATCAATCAAAACGAAGAAGGCCGGTATAAGCAGCAATCCCACAATGGTTGCTACAATCATTCCGCTGAAAACCGCCATTCCCATTACTTTTCTCGACTCAGAACCTGCACCTACTGCCGTGATAAGTGGAACAACGCCCAAAATGAAGGCGAGTGAGGTCATCAAAATAGGGCGTAAGCGCAACTTAGCTCCTTCAATGGCCGCTTGAAATGCGTCCATGCCTTCATCTCGTTTCATTTTAGCAAACTCAACAATCAAGATGGCGTTCTTGGCATTCAATCCAATCAGCATCACTAAACCGATTTGAGCAAACACATTGTTGACGTACGATTCGGAAAATTGGCGGGCGATCCACAGTCCAAGGAAAGCTCCCATTACAGCCCAAGGTGTGCCCAAAAGAACACTGAATGGTAACGTCCAACTTTCGTATTGGGCAGCCAAAATGAGGAAAACGAATAAGAGCGCCATACCAAAAACAGCAGCGCCTTGACCGGCAGAAGCCTTTTCCTGATACGAAATATTCGACCATTGATACCCCATATCGGGTGGCAGAACCGCTTGAGCTGTTTCTTCCAACGCAGTGAGTGCTTCACCTGAACTATACCCCAAAGCAGGCACGCCGGAAATCTCTGCTGCACGATACATATTGAAGTGATTGGTAAATTGAGGTCCGGAAGTGTCGCGAACGCTTACCAACGTCCCTAGCGGCACCATAGCACCAACATTATCGCGAACATAATATTGATTGAGGTCCTCGGGCTTCATGCGGTATGGGGCATCCGCCATCACATAGGTCTTATACTGTCGGCCAAACTGATTGAAGTTGTTAATGAAAGCACCTCCCATCATTGCCGATACCGTGGTGTTCACGTCGTTCAAACTGACCTTAAGCTTTTGAGCCTTTTCCTTATCGACCGTAATAATCTTTTGCGGAACGTTGGCCCTGTAGAGCGAATACACCTTCCCTATTTCGGGACGTTTGGAGGCTTCTGCTACAAACTTCTGGGTCTGTTCAGCCAGATAGCCCGGCGAATTTCCACCACGATCTTGAATCTCCATGGTGAAACCACCCGAACTACCAAGGCCCGGAATAGGCGGTGGACCTACTGCAACCACCGTGGCATCGGTTATTTCACGCATAAAAACTTTTCCCGTGTATGCAATCAGACGTCGGGCGGTCCTTTCGCGTTCCTCCCACGGTTTCAGTGCAACGAAAACTGTTGCTGTGTTGGAAGAAACAGAGGTTGTGAGCATGTTGTAGCCGTTCACTACTGTGTATGAATCGACTTCGGGTATGCTGTCCAAAATTTGCTCAACACGCCGCGAAACCTCGTCGGTTCGTTGCAACGATGCTGCATCGGGAAGCTGTATGGCACAAATAAAATAGCCCTCGTCTTCTTCGGGTACAAATCCTTTTGGCACAGCAGAACCTAAACTGCCGGCTATTATCACAATACCAACCAATAGAATTACCGTCACGAAAAGCTTACGCGCAAAGAGCGCCGTCACTCTTCCATAACGCTCTGTGAGTCGATCAAAAAAGCGGTTAAATGCACCAAAAAAGCGAGCCATAAGACCCGTGCCAGGCTTGGTTGGGCGTAGTATGAGCGAGGCTAGTGCCGGACTCAAAGTAAGCGCATTGAAGGCGGAGAAAAGAACGGAGATTGCAATAGTGATAGCGAACTGTTGATAGAGCCTTCCGGTAATACCACCGGTGAGGGCCACCGGAATAAACACCGCAGCAAGGATGACGGCGATAGCTACAACAGGACCTCCAACTTCTTTCATCGCCTTTTTAGTAGCCTCCTTGGGCGACAAGCCGTGCTGCAAATGGTGCATTACCGCTTCTACCACCACAATAGCATCATCGACCACCAAACCAATGGCCAGTACCATTCCGAGAAGGGAAAGAACGTTTACGGAAAAGCCCAAAAGCGGAAACACCATGAATGTGCCTATTAACGAAACCGGCACGGTAAGAAGCGGTATCAGTGTTGCTCGCCAATCCTGCAAAAACAGGAATACCACCAAGATTACAAGGAGGACCGCTTCCAACAGGGTATGCAAAATCTCATCAATACCTGCTTCCACAGCCAACGTTGTGTCGAGAGGAAACGCAACATCCAAATCGGGCGGAAATGATTGATGCATGGTCTCAATCTTGGTGCGAATGGATTCGGCAACTTCCAAACCGTTGGATCCGGGAATTTGATAGATAGCTACCGTTGCCGATGCCTTTCCATTCAAACGGCTGCTCGAGGTGTAATTTTCATTTCCCAGTTCCACGCGAGCAACATCTTTCAATCGAACCAACGCTCCGTTGTCGTTGGACTTTACGATAATATTTTCGAACTGCTCCTCATTGATGAGGCGCGTTTGCAACTGCGCTGAATAGGTATTCTCATTGCCTGGAAGGGCCGGCTCATTTCCGAAAGTACCACCCGGACGAATCGCGTTTTGATCTTTCACCGCGTTCATCACTTCTTGAACGGTCAAACCATACGATGCAAGTTTATCGGGCTTCACCCAAATACGCATACCATATTGGGTTCCTCCCAAAATGGTTACATCCCCTACCCCCGGGGTTCGCTTCAATTCATCAATCGCATTGATGTAAGCGTAGTTGGTCAAAAAGTCCTTGTCGTAAGTACCGTTGGGCGAATAAAACGAAACCAATAAGAGCGGAAAGGTTAGAGATTTCTTAACCGTAACCCCCAAATTCAACACTTCGGGAGGCAGAAAAGGATTGGCCTGTGTTGCTTTGTTTTGAGTCAGCATGTTGGCCTTATCCATGTCGGTTCCAACCTCAAACGAAACTTGTATGTTGGCTGTGCCGTCGGCAGAGTTGACCGAACGCATGTAAAGCATATCCTCCACTCCATTCACCTGTTGCTCGATGGGCGTGGTAACCGCCTGCTCCACATTCACGGCGTTGGCTCCGCTATAGAGAGCCGTAATTTGAACCATGGGAGGTGTAATTGGCGGATACTGCGATACCGGGATACCTTTGAGCACCAGCAATCCGAGAACCACCATCAAAATGGAAATCACTATCGCGGCAATGGGCCTGCGTATAAAAAATTCGCTCATAGTTTCTTAGTTGGTTATCGGGTCAAAGTAGAATCGTAAGACCATTGCATGGGCACAGGAACAATAGGCTTTCCGGGTTGAATCATGGCATTGCCCACCATCGCAACCTTTTCACCGGCTTTCAGTCCTTCGCTAATAACCCAATTGCTCCCCACGCGCATTCCCGGCTTCACCGTGCGCGCTGTGAGCATGTTGTTTTCATCAACGACCATTACTTGATAGAGTGTTTGCAATTGTCGAACAGCTTGCTGAGGTACAATAACCACATCGCTCAACTGCTCCGATACGGTTTTCACACGAACGAATTGTCCGGGTCGCAGCAAACCGCCTGTATTTTCGATAACAGCCTGCACGAGCAAACTTCCCGTGCCGCTATCCAATGCGCGATCGGCAAAATCAAACGTAGCCTTTTCCGGAAGAACTGTTCCATCGCTGAGCATAACCTCCAATTCGATAGGTGTTTTTTCTTCTTTCTTGGAAGCTTGTTCGCGATACTTCAAGTAATCGGTCTCTGAAATGGAAAAACGAATGCGAATGTCGCCGGTAGCAGAAATGACATTCAGTGCTTGCGAACCCCTTGAAACGAAGTCACCCACTTGGACCCTCGATAATCCAATAACACCTGAAATAGGAGCTAAAATGCGCGTGTAGGAAGCCTGTACTTCTGCATTGGAAAGACCTGCCTGAGCTGCAGAGACGGCAGCCTTTTGAGCTTCATAGGCTGCTTTGGCCGCATCCAAATCGCGCATGCTAAGCGCATTCATTTGAGCAAGCGGCAATACTCGATCATAGTCTGCTTTGGTTTTTACCAGCATAACCTCTTGCGCAGTCAATTGCGCCATCGCCGACTGTCGTGCATTGAGAACAAACGGATCATCGACGGTATACAACAGCTGTCCCGCATTTACTTGCTGACCTTCCTGAAAGTGAATACCCGTTATCGGGCCGTCCACCCGAGCAATAATCTCCACATCAGACTGACCATATGTTTCGCCTATATACTCAGCATATACCGGAATAGACCTTGTGACGGCCTCCAGCACTTGCACTTCCGGAACGGGTTGCTCTTTAACAGGTGGTGCCGAGCAAGCAGCAAAAAAGAGAGATAACGCCGTGGTAAGTGCCAGCGATTTTGTTTTGAAATTGACCATGTGAGAATATGTCACGGGTTAGGTTATTAGCTTAGTAAAAAAAGTGTCTGAATTAATGTCTGCGAGGCATCGGACGTCCGGCAGGCATACCACCCGGGCGTGCCATTCCGCCGCCACCGGCAGGCATGGTACGACTCTGCTGAAAGCCGTTATAGCGTTGTGTTGCCCTTTCACGGTTAGCAGGCTCATTCATCATGCTTCCTGCACCTTTCACCTGAGCAGGTGCAGCATCTTTCCAACCGTTGTTGGCATGTTGCTGCCAATTGCCATTCTCATTCTTATAGACATTGCCTGCACGATCGGAATAAACATTATTCGGGCGATTGGCAGCGGCATTGCCCGCGGGTATTTTTGGAGTAGAGACATTGGCTCCCTTTCCTCCGGCAAAACCGGCACCATCGCGGTGAGCTATGCCCGAGCTGATACCGCTGTTGCCCCCCGGACGGTTGTACATGTTTTGGCGTGGACCGTTGCCGTAATTATTGGCCGGTCCTCTGTATGCAGGACGATTGGGCGGACCCGCGGGATGCGGACCATAATACCCTCTGCCCGGGCCGTAATAACGTGGAGGATAGTAATAGTGCGGGTAATACATAGGGGGACCAAACCAGCCACCACCGTAAGCGTAAACCGGTCCACCAAAACCGAAACTCCATGGCCCTGCTGTATAACCTATGGACATACTCCAACCTGTCCATGGCGAGTAATGCATCCCAAAACCCCACGTGCAAGGTCGAGAGTAATAGGTGGTGCCTACCCACGGACTGTAGTGCCATCCTGTTCCGTACACCACGGTAGGTCCATAGATATAAGCGCCCATATAACCGGGGGTATAACCTACGTAGACCACATCCGGGGTTGAGTCATAAATGTAAACGTACTTGGTGTTATAGGCCGAGCTACTTGCCGGAATCTTATCAATATCCGATGGCCTTGAGGTACTCACCTCCCAAGGGCCCTTGTAGCTGGTACTTTCAAACCAGACTCCATTGTCTACAACAAAATAGGTTGCACCAAACTTGAAAACCGTTGAGGAAGAGTTCACTGCCAATTGCAAGGAAGTACCCTCAATCGCTTCGAACTTGGGCTCGCCATCAAAAGTCACTTGAACATTCTTTCCGGCTGTCTTGCGATCCACGGTAGCTGTCTGAGGCACTTGTGCATCGAGCACCGCATCTTTCGATTGAGGCGTACCCGGTATGCTGGCAAGAACACCGTCAACAGGCGATCCTGGGGGGATTTTGGCAAAAGAAGCCGGTAAACTATCGGCTGCAACATAGATCCATGGGCCCTCAATAGATTTGGATGCATACCATCTTCCCGACTTCAAGATGTACGATTTCTGGGTTGTAAGTTCCTTCAGAATAAAGTCGTCCGAATTGTCGACATACAAGAGATCAATTCCGGCAATCGGCACATAGTTCACAGGGCCATTTGTTTGCAGAAGCTCAGCAGGCTTGGTTGAAACAACTATTTCAGGAACTACTCCATCATCCGTCTGAGTCGTGGTTTCGGTAGCTTCATTGGGCTGGGTATTTTTTTCCAGGGCCTTCTTTACTGCACCCGGAACATTCTTAGTTACTGTCCATCCCTTCGTTACATCCGAAGATGTCATCCAATCATCACCTCCGTAGAGGTAATAAGGATGATCTGTGCCGTACTTCATGATTAGGAAAGGAGAGTTCACCAAGCGCTGTACGTCTGTGCCTTCCAGGGGTTGGAACTTAGGCTCACCATCAATCAGAACCAATACAGCAGGCTTGTCGCGGTAAATAATGGCAGGCGGATCATTCTTGAATCCTGCATTACTCTGACTCATCGTAGCACGTTCGATGGTTGTTATCAACTGATCGGTGGACCCCGCAAGATTCCAGGTTGGTGCTGCACTTACGATACCGGCCTTCACCTTTTCGAGGTCAATGGTAGAGTCTTGTGAGGCGAAGCGCACGTTGGATACTTCTGTTGAGCGCAGGGTGTACAAGTGATTATCACGGTCAAAATCCAATTGGGCGGTAAAGAACAAGGCCCCAAACAACGGGTCGTTCTTGCCTGTGGGTTGAATTGAAAATGCGGCTGTACCGGTCAACTTAGAACCCTCCAAATCACTTGGTTGAGGCTGATAAACAACAATCTGACCTTGATCTGTGCTTATTTCTTTGGGCCAAACAGCCGTGCTTTCTTGCGCTTCAGATAGACTAATAAATGAAAAAAACAAAACGGCGATCAAGGAGATCGCCTTCGATGGGTGACTCATAATAGGATTTGGTTCGTGGTAATAAAGCGTTCAAATATAATTGGAATGTCATATGAATTATAGCAATCTCATTGCAAAATGAACTAAGACAGCCGAGATGTGTCGTAAAAAGAGAGTTGTTTCGCGGTAATCCCAACGATCGTTTTTGCAGCCTTCAAGCAGATAGCATCCATCATTAATAATTAGTACCTTGCGGCCCTGCAACCTGCTGCCGTGATTAAGACTTCCGCTCTGTTGAGTTTATTCATTCTTGGCTCGCTGTTGATTCGATTGAATCACATCGAAAGTCAATCGCTCACCCAAAATGAGTTGATGACCCTGTGCCGTGTGAATGGGATTGATGCCAATATGACACCTGAGCTTACCCTCAATGTAGCTCTCGACAGTTCGTTTACCCAGCAAGATTTGCGCGAATACCGCACCTTCAACAACGTGGTGAGTGCCACCATTGCCGACAGTGGCAATGCAGCCGCGTACAACGTGATGCTATTTTGGTGGACCGGTATTTTCGGCGACAGCAATTTTTCCATCCGTGCTCTATCCGTGCTCTTTGGAGTGCTCACCGTCATTCTCGGTTACTATTTCTGCAGGCAGCTTTTCAACGAACGAACGGCCAATATCGCCGCTGCTTTGCTCACCTTTCATCCGGTGCTTGTCGAATATGGCCAACTCGCCCGCGCCTATGTGCCGGCAGCCTTTATGATTTTGCTTGCAACGTACAGCATTTACCAGGTAAGTGTGGCCAAGCGACATACCTGGCTTCATATACCGCTTTACGTATTGGCGCTCAACTTGGCGCTGCTCTCGCATTACGTTACGCTCTATGTTTTTCTGTCGCATGTGTTTCTGGTAGCCATTTTCCATAGCCATCGCAAAGCGCTAATTCAATATGGTATTATGGCTGTCGTCGGTTTTGGATTGTTCTCCGTTTGGTTATTCAACGGCGGTTGGCAAGGTAAAAAGCCCATGAATATCGAGCGACAGATGTGGCAGCTCAATCTGCCCGTAAATGGTGAGATGCCCGAGCATGTGAGCACTGCCGGAGACCTGATAAGCGACACCGCTTCAAATTATCTGACCATTTTCGGAGTGCATGTAGACGACCCATCCCTAATGGTTTTGCAAGTGCTTTTGTTTGCCATACCGGTCACTGCCCTGTTCTTCGTTTTCCGAAAAGTGCGCAAATCGGAGTACTTCCGTCCCGTTATGTTTGTGACTTTTCCGCTGGGATTGTATTTGATATTCATTCTCCTTATGGCATTGCGATCGGGGCACTCGATACCGTTCGATATACGCTACGCTATTTTCGTAATTCCTTTTGCCTGCCTGCTGCTGGCTTTCGGCATCGACCGAATGATGGAGTATAACCGCAGTGCTCGTGCAGTGGGGTATGCATTAATGGGAATTTTGTCGGCTGTAATGATTGCCAGCCTTTATCCTGCTTTGGCCAATCAATATGATCGACAGGACATCAATTACAACACCTACCGTGAAGCGGCCTCCTTTGCACAGCGATCAGCTGCGGATAACGACACACTCGTATTCAATGACCGCAACGAGGCTATTTTAGTGAACCTATACTTACGCAAATCGGCGCCGTGGCAGCAAGTCATCCGACCTGATGCCGAGGCACCGATGCTCAAGATTCACCACCAGGATATGGTAGCGCCCTTCTTTCCGAAAGAACAACCTTAATCGTACTTTGGTTTTTTATCACGCTTCTCAGCGCGCTTCTCAGCCTTTGTTTTGGTTGCTACTTTCTTTACTTCTTTCTTTTGATCTTTCGACTTTGCCATGGCTGTTTATGTTTTGAACGACAATTATACGAAAAAAGGGCGAGGGGCGAGGGGAGATGTATAATAACCAAGTCCCATCACTCAGTACTCAGTCCCCAGTCCCCAGTACTCAGTACTCAGTCCTCCACCATCCACTCCGCATAGCTGGTGGGTGTTTCTTCCAGTTTCAATTTTACCAGCTCCACTTCCTTGGGCAACGCGCCCAGGAGCAAACTATGGAAGTGCATCATCAGGTTTTCGCATGAAGGCTGCACGTTGAGAAGGATTACCTTCTCGAAATTATCGGGTAAGAAGCTATCCTTTGTGTAGGGTGCTTCCTTGTGTAAAACCAATGCGTGGTCGAACTGCGAAATAATATGGCGGTGGGTTATATCCTTGATCTTTCCGAAATCGACCACCAATCCCTGTTCGGGATGTCCGGGTGTGTCGTTGATTTTACCCGCCACGGTTACATGCAAGCGGTAGGTATGTCCGTGAATATTCTTGCAAGGCCCCTCATATCCATAAAGGGCATGCGCCATGTCGAAGGTGAACACTTTGGTTACGCGAACTTTCATTGAATACTGATTACGGATTACAAATTACGGATTACGGATTGATAAAGTGCATCATGGTCCACTCGTTGCGAAGGCTTGCATTCACGAATGTTAGACCAAGTGATTCTGCTGCTGTTCTGATTTCGGATTGGTCGCTTTCATAAAAACCACTGAACAGGATGCTTGCCCCCGGATTCATGTGAGCTACATATAAATGCATGTCCCGAGTAAGAATGTTGCGATTGATGTTGGCGAGAATAAGGTCGTATTGTGCTTCAGCCGGAATGGCCTCTGCCCCACCCTTTATGGTTCGAATGTGCTTACAACCATTGCGCTCAATGTTCTCCAGGGTATTCTCATAGGCCCACTCATCGATATCGATGGCATCGATGTTTTTCGATCCGCGCATTTCAGCCAGTATGGCCAATACACCGGTGCCACATCCCATGTCGAGCACTGTTTTGCCCGTGCAATCCTTGGGAAGCATGGCCGAGACAATGAGGTGTGTTGTAGCATGATGCCCCGTGCCAAACGACATCTTGGGTTCTATGGTTATCGTATAGGGGTATTCATTCTCGACAGCATGAAAGGGGGCACGAATGAGGCATTGCTCGTCGACCAAAATCGGTTCGAAGCTACTCTCCCATTGCGCATTCCAGTTTTGTTCGGCAATGACTGTAGTGCTGATTTCGAGTTTTTGCTCGGGCATTTCGGCTGTCATCAAGCCCGCGAGTAATTGAGGATTGAAGTCGGGTTCTTGGATATATGCCTTCACACCGTCTTCCGTTTCCACGAAACTTTCAAAGCCGAGCTCAGCAAGTTCAACTACCAACACTTCACGCGCAGGCAGCAAGGGTTGCAACACAGCGGTTACCTCAACGTAATTCATTGGGCAGCTTGTATAATAGTGGTAAAGTCAGCTGCTTTCAGCGAGGCACCTCCTACCAGTCCGCCATCTACATTGGGACAAGCAAAAAGCTCGGCAGCATTGGCGGCATTTACGCTTCCGCCGTATAGAATCGAGATTGAATCGGCTGCTGATTCATTATAATGTTGAGAAACAAAACCTCGGATGAATGCATGCATCTCCTCTGCTTGCTCGTTGGTAGCGGTGACCCCGGTTCCTATAGCCCAAACGGGCTCGTAAGCGATGACTACCATACCCAGTTGCTCTGCCGGCAAATGAAAAAGAGCCTGCTGAATTTGAGTAGAGACTGTGCTAAAATGATTCCCTGCTTCACGCTCGGCTAGGGTTTCGCCGCAGCAGAACAAAGGAGTGATGCCATGTTTCAGACAAGCGTTTACCTTCTCGCGAATGATTTCGTTGGTCTCGCCATAATACTGTCGGCGCTCACTGTGACCTATGATGCAATGGGTCACACCCATCGAAGCCAGCATCGCCGGACTGATTTCACCGGTGTAAGCGCCTGCATCGTGTTGTGAGCAATTTTGCGCCGACAAAGCCACTGTGGCAGGCAATACACTGCGTAAACCATGGATGTACAGAGACGGTGGACAGACGACGACCTGAACCGATGAAGGGAATTGATTGCTGTGATTGGCCAATGCGGAAGCAAGCTCCTGAGCCTCAGGCCACGACTTGTTCATCTTCCAGTTTCCGGCAACGATTTTTTTCCGCATGTACATCAAGTTTAGTGCGGCGAAAGTAAGCAGGAAATAGAATGGACATCACCAACTCACTATGAAACCAAACGTCGGAATAAACGCTCCCTGCGCATTGGCAATACTTTTTAAGCGGTAGCGCTGCTGTTCAATGGGCGACTCCGGGTTTTCGATGATTCCCGAACCGGTAGGGTTACCGTCACTGTCTGGATTTCTCTCCAAAATGAGCGCCTGCTGACTATCGGCATCGGCAGTAACGTTCTCGAGGTCCATGTATACATTGAGAGTCCAACCCGTGAAGTTGTAAATACGATCGACACGCAGGTTGATGATGCTCGTTGATTTGCCTCGTAGCTCGTGCAGGCGATCGAAGTCGCGTATACCTGCATTGTTGATTTCCCAAACCAAGCGCTGTGCGGATAGTTCCTCGTTAAAAGGAGTGTATGGAATTGCAGACTGGTATCTCCAATTGATACCCGCCTCCCATTGCGTACCGAAACGTTTCCCCAATGTGAGGCTTACCACATGGCGCGCATCCCAAGCAGAGGCTACATATTCGTTGCGCTTATCGAGGTATTCGCTCCATGACAGCGTGTAGGATACCATTCCGTAAAACCCTTTATACAATCGCTGCTGGTAAAGAAACTCCGCACCATAAGCACGGCCCTTACTATCAAAGCTCACGGGGTAATTCCCGAACACTCCGAAGTCGGCCGGAACGTGCGCTATGCTGATGCTATCGCGCAATGACATCAGATAATTGGGATAGCGCTTATAAAATCCCTCCAAACTCAATCGGCTTGAAATAGGCGTATCCCATTTTATCCCTGCGGTATAATGAATCGATTCTACGAATTGAGTCCGTTCCTGATTATCCAACACGCCCGAGTTGCGGTAGCTTAAGGTCATCATGGAAGGAAGCTGAAAATAATTGGCAATACCTGCTTGCAGCGCAAAACCCTTGAACAGAGCAAAGGAAAGGTTGGCTCGGCCGGAAAGGTTTTCCAGCGGATTGTTTAATGATGCATTGTATGTGCTGCCATCGGCTCTTCCCCCAACTGTTGCGGTCACCTGGTCGTTGAACCAGCCTTTGCTCAATTGGGTAAATGCAGCATAGTTCTGAAAACCCACAGGCGAGAAGTAATTGACCTCAATAGGACCGTACTCATTGAATATGCGAGTGAATACATCGAACTCCCCGTGCACATCTTCCCAGGATACACCACTGTTCCATTTGAAATGCTCTGCTGTATGCGTGTATTCGGCACGCACGCGGTGTGACCACTCGCGTGAGTTGTATTTCAACAACAATCCCGCAGCATTCGAAGCATCGTTATTATAGTATTTCTCAGCGCTGTTTTTCAGTTCACTCCTACTGCCGGTTACCATGAAGAAGCCGTTCCTGCGATAGGATTTGTATACTGCACCCGCTGTGTAGTTGGACTGATCGCTAAAAGGCAAATTCTCGAGCAGGTAGCGCTGTATTTCATTGTTGCCCACCTCGGTATTGAGTTTGAAATCATCGATGGCACCAATACCCAGAAGTGTAATTGTGTTTCGCGGATTGATCTTCACACGTACCTTCAGTGTTGCATCATTATACACGGGTGAAAAAGCGAAGTTGAGCAACTTCAAAATATATTGTCGATACGAACGACGAAGCGTTGCCAGGTAGTTGACGCGTTTCCCAATGGGACCATCCAAGGCAATTCCCATATCGGTTCCCCCCAGTCGGGCGGTTACGTGCAAACTATCGTTGTTGCCCTCCTTAAGCTGAAAGTTGAAGACCGAACTCAGCGCATTTCCTCTGTTGGCCGGAAATTGAGCACTCATATATTCCACTTCACGCAGTTGATTAGCGTTGATGATAGAATATGCCCCACCGCTTGCGCCCTGTGTAACAAGGTGGTTGATGACCGGTATCTCCACATCGTCAAGAAAGAAACGGTTTTCATTGGGTGCTCCACCGCGAATAATCAAATCATTCCGAAAAGCCGATGTGGCGGTTACTCCCGGCAATGTGCGTATCACCTTAGATACATCGTTGTCGCTACCCGGATTTCGCTGAATTTCATTGGCTCCCAAACTGCGCATGGAGGAAGGCACATCGATACCCCGTTTGAACGGAGCAGCTTCTACAATCACTTCCTGAAATGCTCCGGATCCGGGTACCATTTCAATCACAAGACGCACCGTA
>JBKCGW010000021.1:0-5867 GCA_046303175.1 Flavobacteriales bacterium | reverse complement strand
CAGGGAACGAATTCAGTGAATTTTGATGCGGGCTTTCTTCCTTCTTCTGTGAACATTTGCGTGCGCGCAGTTAATTCTTGTGGTCAATCGGTAGTGCGATGCAAGACCGTAAGTCTAGCGCAAGGTGGTGGCGGAGCACAGAGTCAAATGATTTCGGAGGAACCAATCGAAAATGAAAAGTTGGTAGATCCGATGATATTCCCAAATCCGTCTGAGGACATTATCAATCTTTCATTTGAAGATAGTGAACTGAATGACAACCTCACCGTGGATTTGTTGGATGCCGGTGGTATGCTCATTCAGCGATTGAATTATCAAAGTACCTATGGAACTACGATGCAAGTATCGCTTTCAGATTTACCTGCGGGAATGTATATGTTTCGCATGTGCACAGTGGATGGGCAGGTTGCAACCAAGCGATTTGTCAAGCAGTAGTTTAACCTCGATTTGATTGGAATTTGCAAACGAAAAAGGGCTGCCGTTGAGCAGCCCTTTTTTTATTTAGGAATGGTTGGCGGCAAGCATGCGCCGCAAATAATCGAGCTGTCCGCGGTGTCTTGCAAAGTGAGATACCAATTGAACCAGGAAATACCCCACCGATCTGCCTTTATGATGGGGCGGAGTATCGCGCATTTCAAGTGCAAGATCTTCTTGTGATAGCGTTTTCAGCGTTTGCTGAAGTACGAGTGATGTCTTTTCAATCTCGTCAATCAACTCCTCTTTGGAAAGATCCATTCGGCTGAACTCCGCTTCTCGATTGCGCACATAGTCTGAATTGCCGAGTATGCTGCCAATGAAATGCTGCAGATTCCCACACAAGTGATAGGCGAGTGTGCCGACGGAATTTGTAATACCGGGTAAAGACTTCCACAATTGCTCCTCGGGAGTCATTCGAATTTCTTCAGCCATGGCGGCTAAATCGCGAGTGAAAATATCGTTAAGATCGGTAGGTAGAAAATGTTCGGGCATTATTCGGCAGTTAACGTGGGACGCTGTATATCTTGGATTATCGGTTGTGCGGTATCGCCTCCTGGCCAAATTACGGTTGTCTTGTCATCGATTTTTTGAATGGCTTCCGCTGAAAGCTTCTCTTTCCAGTCATCTGTTTTTCCGGAGCGGAAAAATGTGTTCGGATTGAAATGAAAACTACGTGGGTTATCCGTGATTTCTTTTTTCATCGTATTGAACTCCGTAGCCTCCGCGATTTTCATCAAGGTGTCATCATCGAAAGTGGCATTGGGTAACAGAAAACTTCCCAGTGCCTTGGCGCAATCGTATTTATTCAATACAAGTTCTTCAAATCGAAATGCGAGGATTTGGTCATACGCTATTTTCCCATGGCAGCGCGAAAGCCATCCGAGGGTTTGGCGGTGGTAATCTCCGAAGTAGAGTCCACCACCTACGAAAAGATCAACAAAGGTCTCCATGTCGAGATTGGGGTCAACCTGCAATAGTGGATGATTCTTATAGAAGAAGAATTGCGAAACCGCAGCTCCTTTTGGATCGCGAAAAACAAATACGAATTTTGATTTCGGGTGTATGGATCGGAAGGGCAGGTCTTCAGCCGAGCAGTGGGTATACCATACACGTGGTTGGCCTTTTGTAACCGATAAAAAAGACTGAAAATCTTCCACGCCCCATTGCGATACCATCACCTCCGGCCAGGGCAGAGCAGCGTGACCAATGTCGCCGTTGGCCATGGGGTGGCTAGAGTGAAGTTGGATTTTACTCAATAGTGTTTCCACCACATATTTTTCCAGAAGGTGCGTTCCCACCTTCTGATGCGAGCATACAAAAATGTCGTGTTCGTCGGTATCCCAATTCTCTTGCAAATACCGTATGGCGCCAGGATCAATGAATGGCGGGTAGATGCGGCCTTCCCATTCCTTGTGTAAGAAACCGTGGGAGTTGAGCGCAGGTGCAGGTTGCAGCACCCTGAATTTGTCGTGTGAACTACTCATGAATTATAAATAGGCGACGAGCAAACCACATTCAGTTTGCAGGATGTAATGATTGATGTTGTTTTGCACGAACCAATCGAGGAATGGCTGGCATTCCGACTGACGATCCACGACGTTGTCGGCGAGAATAACGGTTCCGGTACCAATGAGTTTTTGTTCGAGCAGTGCCATAAGCTGCTGGTGGTAGTGGCTTTTTTGAGCATCGAAAAACACCATGTCGTAGTGGCCTTTAAGCGTTGGTACTATATCCATCGCCTCACCCTGATGCACTTTCACACATACACCGCATGCATTGAAACGCTCCTGGCTGCTGGCAGCCACTTCTTCGCTGAGTTCAATGGTGTCGATAGAGTCGGTGGTATGATCCTTCAAGCCTGCAGCCATATAGAGTGTTGATAATCCGTGGCCGGTACCAAACTCGAGTGTTCGTGTAGGACTTACCGCAATGGTCAAGCAGCGCATTAAGTCACCGGTATCGCTTCGAATAGGATTGCGCCAACCGTAACGGCCTTCGCTGTTTGTATAGCTTTCGCCTTGCTTGCTATACGTTTCAAGCATTTTGATTTCGGCTTCAATTGTTGGGTTGGTCATATAGTATAAGATTTAATGGATGATGAAATGGATGCCCTTTTCATCTTGTTTTTGGATTATTTCGGTTGGATTGATGGGGCGTATGTGCCACTTGGAAATGAGCTCACCATTGACAAGAACTTCTTGTTCGATGGTTTCACTGGAGCACAGGAATGTGACAGACGCACAAGGAGTTTCTTCGTTATTATGAACAAATCTCCAACGATCGTGATTACCGGTTGCCTGGTGATTATATCGTAAAAGAATACTGTTAAGGTTCATTAGAAAAACGAAGCTAATCATTATTCGGTTGCTTTTACTTTTAGAGCATGAAAAAGACAGTACGCGATTCAGAAGTTACGATTACAGAATTGATGATTCCTTCGTATGCCAATTTTGGAGGCAAGGTACACGGAGGAATTTTGTTGGGCTTGATGGATAAGGTGGCCTATGTATGTGCTTCTAAGTATAGTGGAAGCTATTGCGTAACCGTTGCCGTCGAAGGTGTTGAGTTTATGTCGCCCGTTGAAGTGGGTGAGCTTGTATCTCTCAAGGCAACTGTAAATTACGTGGGGCGAACGACCATGATAGTGGGTATTCGGGTCGAATCTCTCAATCCACAATCGGGCATGACCAAGCACACAAATTCGTGTTATTTCACCATGGCGGCCAAGAATCAGGATGGTGAGCTATGCGAGGTGCCGGTATTATGTGTTGAGGATGAAACACAATTACGGCGCTATTGTGAGGGCATAATGATCAGGAAAATGTCGCTCCAGAAAAGAGAATATCTAAAGGCGAATTTGCAGGGAATCGATTTACAGGAGCGTCTGGAAATGACGCGTGGAGAGCGTGTTGAATTAACCTTCTTGTAATGGTATTTCTGCGTTTGTAGCGTTCTGCATTGACTACCTTTGTCCTATGGAATGGAGTGAATTAATTGATTGGCTTTCTACTAATGAAGTTCGCAGTATTCTCGGTAATCCTCGGGTTTTCCGCCAAGGCAGTGTTTTGGTTCACGCTAACGAGCGTGTGAATGGTGTCTTCTTGCTAGCCAAAGGTGAGATCAATGCTCAATTATCTCACGGCGGTATGTTGTACTTAAGTGCGCCCACTTGTGTTGGTGAACTCGGATTCTTGGGAGAGAATCCTGCAATTGCCACGGTTGAATGCAAATCAGATGTCGAGGCTTATTTTGTCGACAAGCAGTGTTTGTATGCGTTGAATGCACTCGATAGCCAGCGTGGCATGGGATTAATGTTTCTACTTTCCAAACTTGCTCTTGAACGTTGGGGTGGTCGTTACCATGATCGATATGTTGCTCTTGTAGCACACGATGGTAAAAAGGCTGATCTGGTCGATTTCGTGAAAAGACATAAAGCATACTTCGAGTCCCGTAATATTATTGCTACAAGTACTACCGGGAAAAAACTAGCGGCTGAGTTGAATTTGCGCATTGCGCGAACAACTCTGTCCGGTCCCATGGGAGGAGATCAGGAAATTGGTGGTCTTGTTTCCAATGGACTTATTGAGTCGGTCTTCTTTTTTCGCGATCCTGCCTGGTCTGCTCCTCACTTATCGGATGTGAATGCGCTGGTGCGTATATGCGAGGTTCACAATGTGCCCATTGCAACGAATGTGGCTACGGCAGAAGCAATGCTCCTTGGGTGTTGAACTCATGTGGTATCACTTTCCATTAATCGCCTGCACATGGACTGCCAATTATTCCTACTGCGAGCTCACCCCAAATCAATACCATTAGCAGCAATAGGATAGACAGTGCAAAGCGTCGCCATCGAATGGCCGTCAGCCGTTGGAAAATCAGTTCTATTGCCAACCCAAATGCACTTAGTAGAAAAAGTGCAATCAGAAAGTCGAAAAGGGACCACTCTACCTCTTGCGATACCATCGCACCAATAAGCGGTAAACACAAGATAACCGCTATTGAGCAGATAATCGTTTTTCTTCTGGCGGTTGGCTTCATTTGTTGAGTAAGACGATTTTGGAAGGATTGAAATGAGCTAATCGATAGACTCCAGCGCAGTGTTTTTTTTCGAATTTGAAATCTGTAGCGGACCGGGTATAGCAAAAATTACCTATACGGTTTCATGTCAAAAGTATCTCGAATATCTCCAAAACCCTTTGTTTTATTGGTTTTTTTCGCATGATCGACAAATGAGGGTTGTGTGCTAATTAGGTAATTCGTGCGATTGATTTGTGGTTGGCCGGCAGGGTACTTTTCGTTCAAATAAAATCACTATGAAAAAGGTATTTTCCATCTACTTAATCGCTCTGATGACCACCTCCGGTTTGTTCGCTCAGAGTTCTATTACTGTTTGCAACTATGCATTGGCAACCATGCAGGAAATGATTACAGATAGCAAGGGAATCGTCAAAGCCCGCGTGACGGCTGTTGAAACCTATTGGAATGAAGAGCACACACGTTGCTATAGTCTCTATCAATTGCGTGTGATTAACACCTTGAAAGGAAAACTACCTGCGACCATAGTGTTGGTAACAGAGGTCGCCGGGCCCGATACTGAAGCACGATGCTCCAATATAGTTGGTCTTCATGTTGGTAAAGAAATAATAGCTTGTCTTGATCGCATTCCGGCTGATTGGGAATGTGGTTATACTCCTCGACATGCGTATGCGCCCTATGGCAGTGTTCAAGGCATATTCGTGCTGAATGAAAAAGATGGTGTTGTAACCCATGCTTTCCAGCGATATCAATCGACGGATGAACTTTACTCTGAGATTGCTGAGTTTTTAATGCCATAATCTGAATCCTCAGTCTTCTCAACCCTATGGAAGACTGAATCGACGAGGTCGACAGGCTGCCCGATGGGTGGCCTGTTGGCTTTTTAAGAGGGGCTGAACGAGTGGAATTGAAGATGAAGGATACTAGGGTTGTGAATTCGATTGAGTCAAAGGAATGGCCATTGGCATGCCACTATGAGTGCGCAAAATTCAAGTTTCCGGGAGTTAGACCTGTGGTTAATTCAGGTATTCAATTAATATGGTTCTCACGTTTGTCCATTTTATTCCTTGGTAGCGATCGTTGTGAAGCTTGACGATCTTGGAGCGTGTATCAATCATGTTATGCATGTATTGCATGCCTTGCCATGCAGGATAGAGTTCGTTTTTACCGGGCGCTAGTTTCCGCGTAATGCGAATGATTGCGCCTAGAAAACCTTGTCCGCCGGGTCTGAACAAACGGAACTTTTTTCCTGTGAGTTCATTCATCATCATTCTCACTTCTCTTGGACTTATTTGATCACCTGCAATCACCAGGTAGCGCGGTGCAGCGGGGTCGAGAGCAACCTTGGCGGTGTA
>JBKCGW010000020.1:0-6492 GCA_046303175.1 Flavobacteriales bacterium | reverse complement strand
ATTTATTGCTTGACAATTATTCTCATTTCCACTTGCATCATTGGCATTACCGCAGAACGGATACCAAGCCACCAATCCATTAAGCAAACTCGAAGAAACATGATTTAGCAAACAAGCTGGACCTGAGCTAGCACCCGAGCTATTTACTGTCAATTCAATTTGTTCGCCCGAACAAACCGACAGGGACGATGCATCTATATTACATGTCAATGGCAATTCCTCCACACTCAAAGTCAACGTCACCAAACTATCACAACCGGCAGCATTAGTAAGCACCGCCTCATAGGTGCCCGCAGCAATCAACGACTGTCCATTGAATTCATACGTTTCACCCTCAATAATGGAAGCTTCGATTGCAGCCGACGAAGGTTGATTGACGGTGATGATCACATCGCTTGTGCATGTTTGATTGCCTTGTGTGACCGTTACACTGTAAGTGGTTGTTTCCGTTGGGGAGACGGTGATGGATGGCGTTGTTTCACCGGTGGACCAGGATGAACTTACATAGTTTGCTTGAAAAAGTTCAAGTATTTCATTCTGAGTCAACCTACGATTCCAAATTCCAATATCATCCAAACTTCCTAACCAAGGAGCAACGTTAGAATCCGAATAAAAACCATACCCATTGGGCGCTGGTGTCGCTCCGATTACAAAGCTGCGATTGTTCACATAAGTGTTATTGATGAATAATTGACTGCTCGCGATTTGGACACCATCCAAATAGAAATTAGTACCATCAACACTTGTGACTACAACCCAATTATGCCATTGATTAACAGGAGCATTATTACCAAATGAAGAGGTTACACTCACATTATTGCAATGGCCCTGCACTTCAAATGCGTTTTGAGATGAAGGTAGATTTCCTAAATTATCAATTACCTGCAGCCATGAATTTCCGCAATTGGTTCCTCCATATCCCAAAATGGAACTTCCTATTGGGCGGGTGTCTAGAACCTCAGAATAAAACCAAACAGAGACTGTTCTCTCTTGACCCGGTAAATTGGTCGAACTTCCAATTATATGACTGCTCGACCCATCAAAGGAATAGGCCGAATTAGGATTTCCAAATCTATCTGCAATCAACGTGGTATTTATTGCTTGACAATTATTCTCATTTCCACTTGCATCATTGGCATTACCGCAGAACGGATACCAAGCCACCAATCCATTAAGCAAACTCGAAGAAACATGATTTAGCAAACAAGCTGGACCTGAGCTAGCATCCGAGCTATTTACTGTCAATTCAATTTGTTCGCCCGAACAAACCGACAGGGACGATGCATCTATATTACATGTCAATGGCAATTCCTCCACACTCAACATCAACGTCACCAAACTATCACAACCTGCAGCGTTGGTAAATACCGCTTCATAGGTTCCCGCAGAAGTCAAGGATTGTCCATTGAAATCATACGTCTCACCTTCAATAATAGAAGCTTCGATTGCAGCCGACGAAGGTTGATTGACGGTGATGATCACATCGCTGGTGCAGGTTTGATTGCCTTGCGTAACCGTTACGCTATAGGTTGTTGTTTCGGTTGGCGCGACGGCGATGGTTGGAGTGGTTTCGCCTGTGGACCAGAGAAAATTTGAGCCCGCCGACAATTCATAGAGGGAAAATTCAACCGAACCACAATTATCACCCCAACAGCAATCATTAAAACCAACATTAAAACTGTTTGAAATGGCTGTAAAATAATATTCATAGATGTGGTTAGGATTGTACACATCAGGTGTTGGCCTAACAAAATTGTTTGGTGCCAATGCAGTGCAGTAAAGTCCATCTTGAATTCCACCGAGATCGAGAATCTCCGGATTAGCATACCCATAAAAACCAGGCAATTGGTATGCTGGATCGTATACCAATTGAGGACAATAAGTGCCCACTGTGTATAAACCCGAAACCACTAACTTATAGTCGCGCCCAACTTCAGTCTCAAAAGTATTGTTCCACTGGCTTGTCACAGAATTTCCGTAATTCCCTATAAATACAGACTCATCAATGCTAATGTGTGTCACCGATTCAACCGACAAGGACACTGAGTCTCCTAAACAAACTGTTGACGAAAGTGAGCTGATTTCGCAATTAAAACTCGGATCTACCGTCAACGTTAAAGTCACCACGCTATCGCAACCCGCAGCGTTGGTCAGCACGGCTTCATAATTGCCAGCAGCAGTCAACGACTGTCCATTGAAATCATACGTCTCACCTTCGATTATTGTCGCTTCGATGCTTGCCACGGTTGTTTCGCAAGGAGATGCGGAAGTATACAATGCTTCTATTTCGCTAGGCGACAAGGCGCGGTTCCAAATGCCAATATCATCAAGAACTCCCTTAAAATGATCTCCACCACCAAAGGCATTTCCTAAAATAGTAGGTATGCCGCTGTTATCTATGGGTGAGATTACAACCGAAGTATTTCCTTGGTAGTAAGGAACACTTTGTATTTGAATACCATCTATGTAAATAATGAATTGACTGTATAGAATTTGCCCCGGTTGAGAATTAAAAATCAATGCGAATGAGTGCCAAGAATTATCCGAGTAATTTTTATTTTGCGAATAAGCCCAGACGCTAGAGCAATTTTGATATTCTGCTCCGAAGGCTGCTTGATTAGTACTTCCAATATGAAATCTTAGTCCACCTGGGCCGTTACAAGGATTGCTTCCACAGAAAATACCTCCCTCTTGATTAACTGATTCAGTACTTTTTTTAAACCATCCAGCAACGGAATACTCAACAATTCCCGCTTGTGTTATGGATTGTATGGAAACATTTGAATTAGCATTCCAAAACCCAAGTGCGTTATTCTCAATCCCGTTTCGATTCATTTCAAGTGTCGCCCCATTCACCACACCATTATTCCCATTCCCACTCTCGTCATTCGCATTCCCATTGAACGGATACCAAGCGACCAGTCCATTGGAGGGAACGTAAGAGGGCAACTGAGCTCGAACGAACGTGCTCACGCAAAGACTCAAGCACGCTGCAATCAAAACAGCATGTAACTGAATACAATTGAACTTTTTCATAATGAATAAAAAGATTTGGCACTTAGTCCTTGGACGCTATGCCGCGGTTAATTAGGTAAGAATTCGTTTTGGCCGCACGAATGTACATAATCATAGACGAAATAACATATTATGTAATCAAAAAGAAATAAACCGTAGATTAACAACTTCTTGATGTTCTCATATGGCTATGAACTAGCACACCGCTGAAGCGGTGAGCTAATAAGAAGCAACACCATCGACCTTTAAAAAGTCCATTTTTTTCGATTCAAATCCAAAATAAACTACTAATTTTGCGATTACATTCTAAAATAATAGACAAATGTCGATCCGAAGGCAAATTGAATCGAGCATCGAAAGCGATTGCTTCAAGGGGAAAGTAATCGTGCTTTTGGGCGCGCGACAAGTAGGGAAAAGCACGCTAATTCATATGCTACCTTCCTGTCAAACAAAAAAAACACTCAAGCTCGATGGTGAAAATGCAGATGTTCGACAGCTGCTCGATAACGCGAACGCTGCAAGATTGAAACAGCTTTGTGCAGGGCAGGAAGTGGTCGTAATCGACGAAGCGCAAAAAATTGACGGCATCGGTTCAGTGCTGAAACTATTCGCCGATTATTTACCGGAAATACAGGTTATCGCCAGCGGATCAAGCGCATTCGAATTGCGTAACTCACTCAACGAGCCACTCACGGGCAGAAAATTTGAGTACAACCTATACCCAATTTCCTTTGTGGAAATGGTTAATCATACCAACTTACCGGAGGAAATTCGAGAATTACCATCTCGACTTGTATATGGTTACTATCCCGAAATAGTAACACATCCGTACGATGCGGAACGCTTGCTTCGGTTCTTGTCCGATAGCTATTTGTATAAGGACATCTTTCTTTTCAAAGGCATCAAGAAACCGGAGAAAATGCTTGATTTGTTGCGGTTATTGGCTTGGCAACTGGGAAGCGAAGTCAACACCAATGAACTCTCAAAGACATTGAAAATCGATAATCAAACCATCGAGAGTTACATCACAATGCTCGAACAGGCCTTTGTTATTTATAGGTTACCGGCTTATCACACCAATCAACGAACAGAATTGAAGAAATCAAAGAAGATATACTTCAATGATTTGGGCATCCGTAACGCCGTAATCAATGATTTCCGTCCCATCGAGGTGAGAAATGATACGGGCGGCTTATTTGAAAACTTCATCATCAATGAACTGCGGAAACAAAATGAATACAGTCAGTCGTTTGCTCGCTTCTATTTCTGGCGCAATATCGATCAACGTGAAATAGACCTAATAGTAGAAAAAAACAATCGACTGCACCTATTCGAAATCAAATGGAATCCTGAAAAGAAAGTGAAGCTCACCAAGAGTTTCTCCAACATTTACGGTGAACGTGAATTGAACATTGTGCACAGAGAGAACTTCGATCAGTTTATCAGCAATTTCCCTAGTTCGATTAAAGCCATCGCTCAGTAATTCTGCTGTCAGTCCTTCCGGTTACGGACATAGCGCCTCTCCGGGACTGATCTATTCGACTTAACACTTCCTTCATCCCCAACGCTGAAGCGGTGGGCTGACATGAACATCTCTCCGTTCAATGCATCGCCCCGGAGCGGGCCGGGCACACCCCATTCTCCATTCTACTATTTCAGTTCGACACAAAACAGGCGCATTCTTCACTCGCCACTCGCTACTTCACCCCCGATCCGGCAACGTCCCCAGTCGCCAGTCCTCAGTCCCCACTCGCCACTTGCATCTCGCCATTCTTTCCCTATTTTCGCGCCACCAAATTTTCAATTTCGCTATGAACATCCACGAATATCAAGGTAAATCCATCCTCGCCTCCTACGGTGTGGCTATCCAACGCGGCTATGTTGCTTCAACACCTGAAGAGGCGCACACCGCTGCCGTTAAACTCAAAGAAGAAACCGGAACAGGTTGGTTCGTGGTGAAGGCGCAAATCCACGCTGGTGGACGCGGAAAAGGTACCGTTACCGAAACGGGCTCACGCGGCGTTGTACTCGCGAAAGGCCTCGATGAAGTAGCAGATAAAGCGAAGGGTATCCTCGGCGGACACCTCGTTACGCTGCAAACCAAAGCAGATGGAAAATTGGTTCAGAAAGTCTATGTTGCGGAAGACGTGTACGCCCCCGGCGCTAGCGAACCTCGCGAATTCTACATGTCGGTCCTCCTCGACCGCGCCCTCGGACGCAACGTAATCGTGTACTCACCCGATGGTGGTATGAACATCGAAGACGTGGCACACAACACGCCCGAGAAAATCTTCAAGGAAGTAATCGACCCTATGACGGGCGTGAACGACTTCCAGTGCCGCAAAATCGGCTTCAACCTGGGCCTCAGCGGCACAGCAATGAAAGAGATGAGCAAGTTTGTGAAAGCTCTTTACGCAGCGTATGTTGGTTGCGATGCGGCGATGTTTGAAATCAACCCGGTACTCAAAACCAGCGACGACCGTGTAATTGCAGTCGATGCGAAAGTGACCCTCGATGGTAACGGTCTATTCCGCCATCCGGACTACGCACAAATGCGCGACACCACAGAAGAAGATCCACTCGAAGTGGAAGCCAGCAACGCTGATCTCAACTACGTGAAGCTCGAAGGCAACGTGGGCTGCATGGTAAACGGTGCGGGCTTGGCCATGGCCACCATGGACATCATCAAATACAGCGGCGGTGAACCTGCCAACTTCCTTGACGTAGGCGGCACAGCCGATGCAAAGCGTGTGGAAACAGCATTCCGCATGATTCTCCGCGATTCATCCGTGAAGGCCATTCTCGTGAACATCTTCGGCGGTATCGTTCGCTGCGACCGTGTTGCTCAAGGTATTGTAGATGCATACAAAAACATCGGCAACATCCCTGTGCCTATCATCGTTCGCCTACAAGGTACCAACGCAGTTGAAGCCAAAAAGCTCATCGACGAAAGCGGCTTGGAAGTACACTCTGCGATTACATTACAGGAAGCGGCCGATCTGGTGAAGAAAGTACTGGCGTAGATCATGCCTTTAAAATATAACAAGGCCCCATTAATTGGGGCCTTGTTGTTTTTATAATAATTCACTTCGTGAATATTGCACTCACAATCGAGTGAGTGCTGTCAATCAAATCTGTTAAAAGTAAAAATTCACACCGAATCGCAATGCAGCGGTTGTCATCGGGTAAATAATACGAAGTAATTTATAGGGCTCATTATCACTCTGCGATTGATTACCACTGTCAGATAATTCATTCACGAACTCATACTGGGTATCAGCGATGCTAAGGGTATCAGCTATATTCAGTCCATTCAGCTCATAAGTGGTTAGCTCACCACTCTTAGGAGAATAATTTAACGCCTCGAAATAACATTCTGCATAAATGGATGTCGATGCATTAAGGTTGTTGGAAAAACCTATCGCAGCACCAAAACCAAAGGCAAAACCGCCGGTTTGTTCTTCGACAATATATTCG
>JBKCGW010000019.1:0-3403 GCA_046303175.1 Flavobacteriales bacterium | reverse complement strand
CTGAGCATCGAGGACGATTGCATCGCCGCGTTGAACAGCTTTAGCTGGAGCAACGTTAGCGGTTGTGCCGATGATATTACGGGTTACGTAATTTATTACGCGCCCACCTTGAGTGATTCGTTGATGTTGCTGACAACGTTGTATGGTGCAGGCGATACCACGTTTGTTTTTGATGGCAATGAACGCAACAACCCGGCAAGTATCGCCGGATGTTTTGCTTTGACCGCAATCGACTCCCTGAACCTATGGC
Source organism: Flavobacteriales bacterium (assembly GCA_046303175.1). GTDB lineage: Bacteria > Bacteroidota > Bacteroidia > Flavobacteriales_D > Sanyastnellaceae > JAIBBG01. Next base: position 3,153 of record JBKCGW010000019.1, on the reverse strand, counting down.
CCGATGGCAATTACTACCGCAACGAAAGCGGTTTCTCCAACATCATCTGCATCGATAATTGTCCGGAGTACAACCTGCCCACAATATTCTCTCCCAACGGCGACGCTCTGAACGACTTGTTTGAGCCGTTCCCTTATCGTTACGTGAAGAGTATAGCTCTTACAATCTACAACCGCTGGGGTGAATCTGTTTTCGAAACAGAAGACCCGTCGATTCAATGGGATGGCAAACACAAAGAGTCAGGAAGAAACTGCACCGACGGAGTGTATTATTACGTCATACGCGTTGATTTCATTCGACTAATCGGAATAGAGTCGAAGTCATACAGCGGCAACATTCGCCTGATTGATGGCGAAGTGTCTCCGCAAAACAACTAATTATGTTTTCAGGAATCGTAGAAGGAATAGGCACTGTAGTGCGCATAGAACAAGAAAGAAGCAACATTCACTTCACCCTTCGTTCGTCATTCACCCATGAGTTGGCCATCGACCAAAGCGTTGCGCACAATGGTGTTTGTCTTACGGTTGTGGCGCTGGAAGGGGATCTTTACACGGTAACTGCTATTGATGAAACGCTGCAGCGCACCAATTTGGGAGAATGGAAGGTTGGTACTGAAGTCAATCTTGAACGCTGTTTGCGCCTTTCCGACCGCATTGATGGGCACATGGTGCAAGGTCATGTTGACACTACGGCTTCATGCGTTTCTGCTGAAGACATGGGTGGTTCCTGGAAGTATGCATTCAACTACGAACACCGACCCGAATGGACCACGGTTCCCAAAGGCAGTATTTGTGTGAACGGCGTCAGCCTAACCGTTGTTGATTCGGATAAGGGTAGTTTTTCAGTTTGCATCATTCCCTATACATACGAGCACACGAACTTCAACCACTTGGTTGCAGGCTCAAGGGTAAACCTCGAATTCGACATCATCGGCAAATATGTTATGCGTTACATGTCTATTAATAACTTATAACAGTCCGCGTATTTCGACCCTTGGCCCTATATGTAACTTAGCCCAACAATAAGACCCGCATGATTTTCGCTCTTCAACTGCTTTTAAGTTTATCGCTGCTCATCATTCTCCACGAAGGAGGGCATTTTATTCCGGCCAAACTTTTCAAAACGAGGGTCGAGAAATTCTATCTTTTTTTCGATCCCTACTTTTCAGTACTGAAGAAAAAAATCGGCGAAACCGAATACGGTATTGGTTGGTTACCGCTTGGTGGCTACGTAAAAATATCGGGGATGGTCGATGAAAGCATGGACAAGGAGCAGATGGCGAAGCCCGCTGAACCCTGGGAGTTTCGTGCTAAGCCGGCATGGCAACGACTTATCATCATGGTCGGTGGTGTAGTGGTGAATGTGATCGTGGGTATTGTGATTTACAGCATGATTCTCTTCTTCTATGGAAAGGAAGTAGTTCCCTCCGAGAATGCCAGCTATGGAGTTCATTGTAATCCGCTGATGTATCATTATGGTTTTCGGGATGGAGATAAGATTCTTGCATTGGACGGTGTGAAGCCCGATAATTTTCAAGACATCAACAAGCGCATGATTTTGGACGACCCGAAGGAAGTCACCATCGATCGTTTGGGTGAGCAAATGATTATAACGCTTCCCGACGATTTCGGGCAGTTGCTTGTGGATAGCGGCATCAAGAGCGGAGCATTCAGCTTACGAATTCCATTTGTAATTGACTCCATAGTTCCGGAAAACCCGGCATATCACGCAGGTCTTCTGAAGGGCGATAGTATTGTTGGGGTGAACGGATTGTTCAGTCCATACTTTCAGGAGATAGCCAAGGAATTGCGCAACAACAAGAACAAAGTAGTGCGAATGCACGTGATTCGAAATGGGAACTCCATGTCCGTGCCCGTTGATGTGACAGAAGAAGGGCGCATAGGAGTTTCACCTCGTTCGCTTGTGCATTATATAGGAGTCGACACGTTGCATTATAGTTTCGCCCAGGCTATTCCCGGTGGTTTTCATGAGGCTTGGGAAACGGTAACTGATTACACCAGTCAATTGCGATTCCTATTCTCGAAAGCAGGCGCTAAGCAAGTGGGAGGCTTTGTAACCTTCGCCAAATTATTTCCGGATGAATGGGACTGGTGGGCATTTTGGGAGCGTACTGCTTTCATTTCGCTTGTATTGGCGTTTATGAATATTCTGCCTATACCTGCTCTAGATGGAGGTCACGTCATGTTTCTATTGTGGGAGATGGTTACCGGAAAGGCAGTTAGCCAGAAGGTGTTGGAGCGATCTCAAATAATAGGAATGATCTTGCTGTTAGGTCTAATGCTCTACGGAAATGGAATGGATATATTCAGGCTCGTCACGGGTTCGTAAATATTCTGCCACACGTTTCGGCCCTTCCTTCAAGGGCTGCTTCATCACTTTCGTCGTTCTTGTTGTATCCCTTTGCAGCCATGCTCAGCAACTCATATGGAGTGAACCTACGAGCAACAACCGCGCTATCGAGCGTGTGCAAGCCGTTGCAAAAAGTGATTCGGTAGTACATGTAATTGAAGAGCGTGAAAATCATGAACTGCGATGGATTTGCTACCAATGGAACAACCTCAACATTCTTAAAAGTGCTGACATTAAGCTGGACGATGAAGACATGGTCCTGGAACATTTTTTCATTTTGAATGACACCCTGCAAATTATTTGTACCCGATGGAACAACGAAACAGATTGCACCGAGGTTTTTGCTATGCGCTTCGGTATTGATGGAAAGCGGTTGGGTGAATCAGTATGGGTGCACAAGCGCAGCGAAACAAGTAGACCGCGCCGCAGCGGAGTGCAGTGCATGCTCTCGCCCGACAGTTCATTGTTTCTGGTGTACTTCGACTCCGACAACGAGCGCAAACAAACCGAAGGGATCCACTTCAAATGTTATCGCAACAACTGGGAGCCTGTGTGGGAAAAGGAACTTCGCTTGCCGCCTTCCATTGAGATTATCCAGGTGCATCAATTTCTGCTCGATAATGCAGGCGGCGTCTATTTAATGAGTGGCCGCGAACCCATAAAAACATCCTCTGAATGGCAGCGCCCAAAAGGAGGTCAGTACGTGGTTTACTATTACAACGCAGCCCAAAACAAACTGAAGCAATACGATATCAGCCTGAAGGATAAACAGGTCATTTCGGT
>JBKCGW010000018.1:0-4679 GCA_046303175.1 Flavobacteriales bacterium | reverse complement strand
ACGACTTCAATGAATGGAATGGTAAAGTTCAATCCCGGTGAGAGCACCCTGCGGTACTTTCCAAAAACAGTTACAACTCCCATCATGCCTTGCTGGATAACCACAAAAGACTTGAATAAAAGCAGTGCGACAATGATCACTGCGATGATGTTACCGGTTAAAATTTCCATATTGATGTTGGTTAAAGAATTAGCATTTGTAATTGGTAAGCTAAAGTAGAGGTGTTATCGCAAAATACTAGTGAGTGTTCAGGAAACTTGACAACGCTTGAAGAGCTCTACCACGGTGACTCATCTTGTTCTTTTCTTCAATAGTCATCTGAGCAAACGTTCGATCAAATCCCAACGGCACAAAAACAGGATCATAGCCAAAGCCTTCCTCACCCTTGCGTTCGCGTATAATTTCTCCGTCTACTATTCCTTCAAACATGTGTTCTTCGCCATTCATGATGAGACAAATCGCTGTTCGAAAACGAGCCTTCCTGTTATCACTTTCGCTCAACTCCTGCAGCAGCAGCGTCATATTATCGTTTGCATTTTTCTGTTCTCCCGCATAGCGTGCCGAGAGCACGCCGGGACGTCCTCCCAAGGCTTCCACTTCCAGCCCGGTGTCATCGGCAAAACAATTCATACCATACTTCTCCCATACGTAACGCGCTTTTATACGTGCATTGGCCTCTAGCGTAGAACCTGTCTCGGGAATATCTTCCAAACACCCAATTGCATTTAGACTTTTCAGGTGTATGGTCCCTCCGAGTTTGCTTTCCACTTCCTTCACCTTGTTTTCATTGCCGCTGGCAAATACCAATTCTCTCATGGTTTGCGTATGATTTTTAGTTTTCCTGATTCTGTTCTTTCAAGTTGTTCCACCAAATAAATAGACTTAGGTACTTCATAGCGTTCAAGCACGTTTGCCATTGCCGTCTGCAAGTGCTGTTCGCTTGCGCCTAACTCCCCTTCTATGTACAACACCACCTTCTCCCCGAGAACAGCATCTGACTCGGAGGAAATGGCATACGGCACATCAATTAGCCCGGCCAATTTGCGCTCTATAACCTCTGCGAACAACTTTATGCCGCCACTGTTGATCATCCGATCCAATCGACCTCGGTAATAAAACGATGTATTATTGATTAATTCAACTACGTCGTTGGTCTGAATCTTTTCTTCAGCCAAATAAGAAGCATCGATTTCCAAGCATCCACGGTCATCCGTCGTAAAATAAACCCCGTTCAATGCAACGAAAGGCTTCTCTCCAACCTCCATTTTGCGAAGGGCTATATGACTCAAGGTTTCGGCCATACCATAAGTCTCGTAAAAATTGCCACTCACTAATGCCAGTTTACTCCGCAACTCGCTGGATACTGCCGCTCCTCCCAGTATTACAGCACCGAACTTCGAAAGCTTTTCGAGATCCTCGTGAGAAGCGCTTGCCAACTGCATGGGAGTAAAGGCCGCAAAATCATAGCTCTCACTCAGGTTGCGCGCTGGCTCCGCTTTGGGTTCTATTGCCGTCAGGTTCCAGCCCAAGGTCATGGCTCGAACGAGCATCATCTTACCAGCAATGAATGAGGAGGGTAAAACAAGCAATGCCGAGGATCCTTCATAGCAATCGAAAAATTCACCGGTGCGCAAGGCGCTTGCCCTCATGGCTTCCTTCGAAGCATTCCATATTGAGGGAGTTCCTGAAGATCCGGATGTTTGGACCGATATAAACGCATCGTCCGTAATCCAATCCGCTATAAAGTCTAAATGCTGCTGTTCCCATGCAGCGGCGCTCGAACGAAGTTCTTTCAGGCCATCCTTCAACGACTCCGACTGAAACGTGTATCCATTGTAGGTAAAACGAGGGTGAAGGGTCATACCTGCACATGTTTTAGTTCCCACCTCAAGTTTGCGTCAAATCGAAGCATTCCCTTCTCAACAACCCACGGACTCGGGATGTTATTGGTATACAATGCACCCGTGCCCAGCCCTTGAGGCATTATGATATCTTTAGTCAGTAACCATTGAGCAATGGCATTGAGTCCGATGTTCGATTCCAATGCGGACGTGGCCCACCAACCGATTCCGCGTTCCTCTGCCAATGAGATCCATTCGTCACAACCGCTAAATGATCCGTGCAACGTGGGTTTCAGCACCAAAAAATGTGGTTTGATGGTCTCTAGCAATTGCTGCTTGGCTTTGACATCATGCACACCTATCAGTTCTTCATCCAGCGCTATCGCAATGGGTGTTTTTTCTACAAGTCGAGCCATTGTTTCATGCTGTCCTGCGCGCAGCGGCTGTTCTATCGAGTGTATACGAAATGAGGAGAATGCATCGAGTCGGTCCAGCGCATTCAAGGCTGTAAAAGCTCCATTAGCATCTAGCCTTAACTCCAGGTCGTGCTCGGAAAACTCGCTCCTTACCTTTCGCAAGAGCGCTAATTCTTCTTCAAAATCCAATGCTCCGACTTTAAACTTGATGGTCGTGAATCCGGCTTCCACCTTCGCCCTGCATTCAGCCAACATCGATGGTGCATCCGACATCCATACCAAGCCGTTGATGGGTATTGAACGCGACAAATCGACCGTAAACGGATTCAATCCGCCACCATTTGACAGGTCCCTCATAGCTGTTTCCAATGCAAATCGGAGTGATGATGCCTTGTCCAATGTGCTTCCCAAAGTTGATGGACTTTCAAGAATTGAAGCCCAATTAGCGAGCGCTCGTTCCACCTCAGGCTTGGATTCCGGACTAAGCCCCCAAATTGGAGCGCACTCTCCCACGCCTCGGTGAGCGCCATCTTCAGAATCCATGGAGAGATAATAAACATCACGGTCTACAAGTACATCGCGCGAGGTGACCGCAGGTTTATGGAATCGTAATATGTGATGATGTACCCGAAAGCTCATTTCTTGGCAGAGCCTGAAATACGCTTAATGACATATTCCATAGGACCTTTCTCGCTCACCTTTTTACGCCATAAAAACGGCAAATAGAATGTGAGAGTTGAGGCCAGCAGAACGTATATGAAAAGCGCAATTCTTTTCGTAAAGAACTCCACATTGGCAGCAGTCAGTGTAATCACGCCAATAAGCGTGTAAAACAAGACAACGCTGTACTTCATCGAAGAAATCGTTTGAAAAAAACGAAGCATTTTGGGAGAACTCAACTTTCGGAAAAAGAAAATACAGGCGTTCAGTATCACAATAGACAGTCCAATCCCATACAGACAAAAAGCAGGAAACAGCAAACGAATGTTCATGAATGGCAAATCGGAACGGCGAAGGAGAAGTGCATCAGTGTCCAAGATTTTAGCGAAGCGATGGACAAAAAAACTAAACACAATCATCGCAATCCCTATTGCGCTGGAAGGGGGAAGCCATCCTCTAGGACGAACCTCCGTGCGACCAAAAATTAGACCTGCAAAAAAGAAAATAATCCAGGGAAGCAGAGAATAATAGCCGTTGAAAAACAAGAATCCCAAACCGTTGTAAATCTCTCCCCCTCCCAAAGAAGGCAAAGTGTAGGTTGTGTGAGCAGGAACATCCAAAAACAAAAGTGAAATTCCCAACACTACCGTTAACAGTGTAATGACGCGTATGAGAATATTATTCCATTGGGCCACAAAAGGAATAATCAAAAACATCATCCCTGACGCTATGAAAATATTCATGGGCCAAATTGAACAAAATATCAAGCCCGTGAGCAGCATAACAGAACCGCGTTTACCTGAATAGCTCAACAATTTGCGGTTACTGATGCGACGATCGCGCATCGTGAGCGTAACGGTAAATCCATTGAGAAAAAAGAATAAAGCCGGAAAGACATCAAAAAAGACATTGAACTTCGTGTGCGTAAGAGAGTTTTGAACCAGATCGCCGATTGTATAAGTATAACCATACACCACGCATCCGATGAGCGCAATAACATAGGTAACATCTATCCCAATCAATCGGTTGGTTCCGGAAGCCATAGTCAAAATTTCACGGCGAATATACGCACTTACAAAGGTTGCCCATTATAGATAGAATCCAAAACGGCCTTGGCAATGTGCGGGCGATAATGGGATCGTTCGTAATACCCCGTATGACTGTTCGTTAAATTATTAATTCCCGAAAAGTCATAAACGACATCACGCCCGAATACGGATTGCAGTATTGCAACATCTTCCTTGGCCATATTGACTTGATTGAAGAGCGGGCTTATTACAACCTTGACAGCGCATGAATGGCGCCCAAGGAGAGTCGCTATCTCTTCCAGAAGCTTTCGGTTCCTTCCTTCTATAACAGGCTGGGCATATCGCTGAATCCCATCCCGTTTGGGCTCAAATTTCTTCAATCGTTCCTCGGTGTAATACAACCCCTGTGCTGCGAGTTCCTCATAATACGTATAGCGTACCTCATTCGTTAGCGGATCGTAAGCAAATGGCTTATCGTCTAGGACATTCTGAGACGACATATAGGGTGCATATTTACCCGTAAACCTATACTCCAAATAAGCTCGTAAAAATTTACGATCCAAAAAGGCCATGAAATGACCGCTCTGGAAGGACAACCATTTACTATAGCCCACCACCAACGGATCTTCCATGTATAAATGCTCATTCAGCAATGTATATGAGCGAAAAATATCGACATCCAAAATGAAAAGCACGTTTCGGAAATCGCCCCCTTCCCTATCAATAAACTGCAC
>JBKCGW010000017.1:0-6203 GCA_046303175.1 Flavobacteriales bacterium | reverse complement strand
GTCTAAAAAAGGGAGGAATCATTGTGTATCCTACCGATACTGTGTATAGCATGGGTTGCGACATGCTCAACTCGAAAGCGCTGGAGCGCCTGGCATTGATCAAGCAAATCAAACTGGAGAAGGCCAACTTCTCGCTGATTTGCCACGACCTCAGTCACCTCACCGAATACAGTAAGCAACTGAGCAACCCGGTGTTCAAACTGATGCGCAATTCATTGCCCGGTCCATACACCTTCATTCTCGAAGCGAGCAAGGCAATTCCGAAAATTTTTTCCGACAAAAAGAAAACAGTCGGTATACGCGTTCCCGACAATACCATTGCTCGTTCCATTGTGCAAGCGCTCGGTAACCCCATCGTTTCGACGTCCGTTCACGATGACGACGCCATTATCGACTACACCACCGATCCTGAACTCATTGCGGAAAAATGGGGCAATCGCGTTGACTTGGTAATTGATGGTGGTATGGGTGGACTCGAGCCCTCAACGATTATCAGCTGTGTAAACGATGAAATTGAGGTGCTTCGCCAAGGAAAAGGCAGCATCGCCATTCTCTAGCCTTCCGAGGTATTCACTCCGCGCAGATGCGCAAATGCATCGCCAATGAATTCAATGATATCGCGGGCAATAATAGAATCGATACCGCGAGCCTCAGCGGCAACATCACCGGCAAGACCGTGCAAGTAAACCCCCAGCAGCGACGCTTCCAGCGGTGAGTAGCTTTGTGCCAGCAAACCTCCAATCACACCGCTCAGTACATCGCCACTTCCGGCTGTAGCCATTCCCGGATTTCCTGTAGAGTTGATGAAAACCTCTCCATTAGGCGTGGTAATGCGCGTGTGTGCTCCCTTCAATACAATGTATATTCCCAGCTCCTTCGACTTCTCGAGCTGTGTTTGCAAACGATCGAAATGAGTTGCGTGCTCGCCGAACAAGGCGTCAAACTCACCGACGTGCGGTGTTAAAACGGTCAAAGCCGGAATTCGATGTTGCCAACCTTCACGCGCAATAACATTCAACGCATCGGCATCCACAATTGCCGGATGTGAGCCTGAGGTAAGCCATTGATCCACCATACTCGTTGGGCCCTCACCGGTGCCACAACCCGGTCCAAGCAACCATGCGGTTGCTCCTTGTATTGCTTGAAAACGCTCAACACTATTCAACCCCAACCCAATCTTACACATCACTTCAGGAACTGCTGTCTGCATGATATGCAATCCATTTTCAGGAATGCTTGCTGTCACCTTGCCTGTGCCCGAACGCATAGCCGAATACGATGCAAGCATGCATGCTCCCATCATACCAACACTCCCTGCAACCACTTGCAGATGTCCATGCATTCCCTTGTAGCTGTATTTACTTCGCTGATGGAGAAGACCGGATAGTTCACGATCGTCGAGGAACACCCAGTCGCATGCTTGCGAAGCATGAAAATCCTCATCAAGCCCCAGAGGTACAATCACCATCTTGCCCACATACCGGTCGTGCTCCGCAAACAGCATCGCACGCTTAGGTATTTCAAGCGTAAGAGTTACTTCTGCCTCTATGATAGCGCCTTCCTGAACATGCAGATCATCGGCCTGAAGACCCGAAGGCATGTCGATGGCCACAACACGATTGGGCAGCACATTCACGGCTGCAATCAAATCAGCCAACCAACCTTCGATGGGTCGGTTGAGGCCCGAGCCAAACAGTGCATCCACAACCACGGTGTCTTCATCTAACTCTAAACCATTGGGAACCTCGTTCATAAAATGCAATGGCAAATCACCGTCGATAGAGACCTGTAAGTTTTCCCGAAAATCATTGCTTCCTGAAGCCGGATCACCTGCCACGACCACTAACACATCCATTTGTTGCTCATGGAGCATGCGAGCCATCACCAAACCATCGCCCCCATTGTTGCCTGTGCCGCACAAAAAGACATAACGCAGCGCAGGAGCCTTATCCACCAGTACCTCTGCCAATGCCCGAGCGGCGACCTCCATGAGTTCAGATGATGCGGAATAATGACTTTCGATTGTAACCCGATCCCACATGCGCAGTTGTTCCCGAGTAAATAGTTTCATGGCGAGTTCGATGTATGTATGATTGTTAATCGAATTTCTTGTTTTTTGAAATCCTTAGTACGCTCCTTCCAAAATACATTTCACATTGTGTCGTTCGCAAGTTTGGTAATGGACAAAATCTCAGTCGATTGACCCCGTTAATTTCACAAGTTGGTAAAAACCGCTGCAGAACAAATGAGAACGTTTCTTTTCCTTATCGCCCTGCTTGCGTGCTCCTTGAGCGCGTTTGCGCAGCCTCCCATTGCACTCTACGACAATACTCGCTTGTATCGAGAAGCACTTGAGCTTTTCGATCATGAAAAGTACGTGGCCGCCAAGGAGAAATTCCAAGAGTACATTTCCATGGAAAAAGATCCGCAACATGCTCTGCGCATCAACTCAGAGTATTACAGCGGAATCTGCGCGTTGTACCTGTTGCACAAAGACGCCGAATACCAGCTCGAACAATTTGTGCTTGAGCATCCCGACTCTCCGTGGAAACTGCGTGCATTCTTTGAACTGGCAACATTCAACTATCAAAAGAAGCAGTATAAAAAAACTCTGGAGTGGTTCAAGCAAGTGGATGAGCGCGATTTGAATGCGCAAGACAAGCTTGAAATGCGCTACAAGCGGGGCCATAGTCTATTCGAAACGGGCGATGTGGCAGCTGCACGACAAGACTTTTTCGAGGTAAAACAAACAGAATGTGACTATCAGAAGGCCGCTATCTATTACTACAGCCACATTGCCTACGAACAAAATGATTTGCAAGTAGCTCTCGATGGCTTCAAGCAACTCGAAGGCGATGCTTCATTCAAAAGCTTGGTCCCCTACTACATCACTTACATCTACTACAAGCAGAAGAACTACGACGAAGTGTTGAAATATGGACCGGGCGTTCTGCAGCAAGCTGAAGCCAATAGTACCAAGCGCGTACCTGAAATTTCACGCATCATCGGTGACAGCCACTGCATGAAGAAACAATATGCGGAAGCCATTCCGTTTCTGGAAACCTATCACAAAGCAGCGACCGACAACGATATCACACGCGAAGACCACTACCAGCTGGCTTATGCCTATCACCGCAGTTCGCAGTGGGAAAAGGCGTTGAGTGAATACAAGAAGTGCACTGAAGGAAAAGATGAGCTGCACCAAAAAGCATCGTACAACCTCGGTGAGTGTTATTTGAAACTGGATCAAAAAGAATATGCACGCAATGCATTTTCAGAAGCTGCCGACATGGCCGTGAATGCGGAGATTCAGGAAGATGCACTCTTCAATTATTCCAAACTCGCCTTTGAACTTTCGTACAATCCTTTTCACGAGGCTATCACTGCATTCGAGGACTACCTCAACAAATACCCCAACAGCAAACGCAGAGACGAAGCATATGAGTTTCTTCTCAACGTATACATGCGCACTCGCAACTACGAGAAGGCCCTTGCTTCGCTCGACAAGATTCAGAACAAGGACAACCGTGTGAAAGAAGCGTATCAAGTTGTTGCCTACAATCGTGGAGTGGAGCTTTTTCAAGCCGAGAAATTTGGCGATGCAGAGAAATTCTTCGACCGCGTGTCGACCTACCCCGTGAACCCCACAGTAACGGCAGACTCGAAGTTTTGGAAAGCTGAAATAAGCTATCGCAAGAACGACTTTACGCAAGCAGTGCAGCGATACAACTCGTTCATCAACGAGCCGGGAGCATACAATTCTGAGTTTTATGGTGCTGCTCACTACAGCCAGGGTTATGCCTACTTCAAACTGGCCAATGCAGAAGAAAACGACGAGACGGCCATGGCTTGGTATAACAATGCAAACACGGCCTTCCGTAAATACATCGATGGAACACACGGTAAGGAAAGCAAAAAAGAAAGCGATGCCTGTGCACGCGCCGGCGATTGCTTTTACGTGAATAAAAACTACTCACAGGCCATTCTCTACTACGACAAATCCATTGCGATGAACAAAGCAGGTTCAGAGTATGCCCTTTATCAAAAGGCCATGTGCTATGGCTACGACGCACAGCCCGAGAAAAAATCGTGGGTACTGAAAAACCTCATCACCGAAAGTCCTAACTCGAAATTCGAAATCGACGCGAAATACGAAATCGCAAAAACCTATTTACAGCAGGACCGTTTGGCCGAGGCCAAAACCTATTTCAACGACATCCTGAAGAATCACGCTACCTCAGCGTATGCCAAATTGAGTATGCGCGATATGTGTCTCATCTACGTGAAAGAGGAAAACCCACAGCAGGTGAAGGATGCCTGGGTAGCCATTAAGACCAAGTATCAAAAAGACCCTGTGGTGTGCGATGCATATCAAATCTGCAAATCGGTGCTCATCGAAGATCCTGAGTTTCAAAACGACGCTGTAACCATTTGCGGTGCTTCGAAAAACGAATTGGAAGAGGATGTATATCGCAAGGCTGTCAGCTATGTGCAAGATGGTAATTGCGAAACAGGTATCACCAAACTCACCGACTACCTAACCAAGTTTCAGCCCGCCTACCACGCGGTGGATGCTAGCTACTTCCTGGCCAATTGTTATTACGATAAGAGTGATTTCAATAAAGCACTCGAGTACTGCAACTTCATCATCGGACAGGGTTCGAGCAACTACCGCGAGGAATGCCTGGTGATGGCTGCTACCATTTCATTCAACAACAAGGACTACTCGCAAGCGATTACCCATTACCGCGATTTGGAGCAAATAGCCGTTTCCAAAAACAACGTGCTCGAAGCACAAATCGGATTGATGCGATGCAACTATTTCATCAATGAATTTTCGGATGCGAAGATGTATGCCGATAAAGTGCTCGCTAACGACGCAACACCCGAAGAAATTCGCTACACGGCCCTGCTGTGGCGTGGCCGCATTCTGCACGTCAACGGCAGCTACAACGAAGCGATTACCGATTTGAAAGAAGTAGTAAAACGCGGCGGAACCGCCGGTGCCGAGAGTAAATACCTCATCGCTAGCTCCTACTACTCTCAGGAAGATTTCAAAGCGGCCGAAACAGAAATTTTCCAACTGATTGAAAAGTTCTCTGCTTTTGACGAGTGGAAATACAAAGGCTTCTTGTTGCTCATCGACGTATACATATCGCTTAAGGATTACTTCCAGGCACGAGCGACCATCAACGCCATTCTCGAGAATGTAACCGAGCAATCGGTGATTGATGCCGCCAATACCAAAAAGGCGACACTGGATCAACTTGAAAATCCCACGCCTACAGAACCATCGGTAAATGATGTTGAGATTGACCTTCCTTCAAATCCTGAAAACCAGTAAGACTAATCGCATGAAGAACTTTCTTTTCAACCTAACCATAGTTACTTGCTGCATTTTGCAATTGAATGCGGTTGCACAAACGGATACAACGGAAACACTGGAATATGAATTTCAGATCGAAGGAAACCGTCGTCTGTTCCTTCGCGATGCCAACAAGGTGGCAGTATGGCCGCAAACCAAAGACAGCGTGGTTGCCATGACGCGCATTCAATACACCACGCTTCCCACACCAACAGCCATTACCATCGAACCTCGTTTGATTCCTGCGGCTAAAATCAACGTGGACGAAAAACTGAGTTATCTCTATCGCGGATATATCAAAGCCGGCTGGGGAAGCTACAATACCACACCGGTTGATTTTTACTTCACCGATGGACGCTCTAAAAAAGGAACCTACGGAGTGCACTACCAGCTGCTGCGCGGCGATGGTGTGGTGCTCAATGATGATGACCTGATTCCGGACCGATACAGCAACAACCGCGCTGAGGCCTGGGGTAAGTGGTTCTTCAAGAAAACACAGTTACAGGGAAAATTCAACTGGGAACGAAATGTCAATCATTGGTATGGACTGAATCTGGATAGCGCTTCGTATAGCAGACCGGAAGACACGCTGCTTCTCGCAGACATTCAGCAGCGGTTGAACACCTTTGGCGGAGGACTATCCTATTTGAGCTACCAACGCGATACGGGCGAATTCAACTTCAATGCTGATCTAGGGCTGCGCAACACCAAAGACATTCATAACAACTCCGAAACGCATTTCAATGCACAGGCACACGGAAGAATGCTCAAAGACAGCACGCTCTATATGGCGGATATAGGCGTGAACTACAACACCTTCGACTTTTTTGGTCCGCAG
>JBKCGW010000016.1:0-7314 GCA_046303175.1 Flavobacteriales bacterium | reverse complement strand
CTGGGACGATTTGGGTATTGACGAGCAAACCTTCGAGAACTACAAAACCAAGTACCTCGACCTCTACGATAAAGTAAAAAAGGAAACCGCCAAGGAGAAGGCCTCCATTTTGGATGACGTCGATTTTGAAGTGGAGCTCATCCACCGCGATCAAATCAATGTGGCCTACATCTTAAAGCTGCTGGCCAAACTGAAAGAGGCCAAGACCAGCGAAGTGCAGCAGCAGCGCAAAGCCATCATGGAGTTGCTCGGCGGCGACATTACGCTGCGCAGCAAGCGCGAATTGATTGAGCAGTTCATTCAAGAAAACCTGCCCTTCATCAACGATACGGATGATATTCCGGATGAATTTGAAAAGTACTGGCACGATCAAAAGGTGTTGGCCTTGGGCAAATTGTGCGAAGATGAACACCTCGACAAGGAACAGTTCAAGGCCTTGGTCGACGCCTATATTTTCAGCGGTCAGGATCCCTTGCGCGACGATGTCTTCAAGTGCCTGGGCGACCGTCCGAGCATTTTCAAAGCCCGAGAAATCGGCGAGCGCATCATTCAGAAAATGAAAGAATACGTTGAAGTGTTTGTGACGGGGATGGTGGCGTAGCGAGGGGCGACTGGCGAATGGCGAGGGGCTAAGGGCGAGGGGTGACGGGGTTGTTTGTTTATTATACAATTGCTTTCTTTGTATCACAACGAACCCATCTATTTGATATGAATAATCTACCCAATAATGCCAGCGACCGACGCACCATCATCAAGTCTCAACTGGCTCGTGAAGCTGCGTTATGCCGGCAATCATCGATGGAAGTACTTCATGAATTCGAGGCACTCGAAGATGATTCATTGCAAGGATAATCGACTGCGCGAGAATCAACGTGTAATAATCGACCTAGAACAGAACCCCAACATTCTCCATTCTTCATTCTCCATTCTCCATTCTCCAATAGCTTCAACAAACTCTTCAGGTTGGCAAAAGAAAGAGACACAGAATCAGAAACAGAATGAGAAGGACCGCACTCGCCCTTCGCCCTTCGCCCCTCGCCCCTCGTCCTTCGCCCTTCCTTACCTTCGCCCCATGAACCCCATCCTTAAAAACATCCTCGTCGCTGTAGCAGCCGCCGTTGTCGGTTCCATAGCGAATATGTCGTTGGTAATACTTGGCGGAGTTGTAGTGCCCCCGCCGCCCGGTTACGATTTAAATACCATGGAAGGATTGGCTGCCGCTATGCCACAGATGCAGCCCATGCAGTTCCTCTTTCCATTTTTGGCGCATGCTGTGGGAACGCTTGTCGGGGCTTTGATCGTAGCGCGCTTTGCCGCATCTCGACAGTTGCAGATCTCCCTCATCATCGGTTCGCTCTTTTTTGTAGGCGGATTGCAAATGGTCTTGGAGCTTCCCAGCCCCATGTGGTTCAATGTCCTCGATTTAGGATTAGCCTATTTCCCCATGGCTTGGTTGGGATATCGATTGGGGAAGAAGTAGAACGCTTTACACTAATTCGTGAATTCGTGTCAATGGCTCTAATTCGTGAATTCATGGTTTTTTCTAATTAGTGAATTCGTGTCAATATTCCCATTCGTGAATGCGTGTCATCCATTCCATTCATGGCCTAGTTGGGACATTAGTCGGGCATGAAGTAAGTTGCTTAATGGACGCGTTCAAATCGCTGCCATTTGCCATGCGTGGCACTGCGCCATAGCCATTCGAAGGGACCTATGGCATAGAACTTCAACCACACGTGGCTGAACACAAGCTGGAAAACCCAAATGGCCGCCACGACATAATACAACTCGTAACGCTCCAACTTATTGAATAGCCCGAAAGCAAATCCGCTGAATAGAAAAAGCCCAATAATGCTTTGCATCAGGTAGTTGGTGAAGGCCAAACGTCCCACGGGTTGCATCAACGACACCATCCACGAAGTGAAGGGCAGTTGAAACAACAAACTCAACAACCCAATGTTTCCCAAGGTTAACCCCAAACGTCCGAACTGTTCTAACACGAGCGGTTGATGGAGTGCAATTAGATAGGCATCGAAACCATAGTTCACTTTAGCAGAGGTCGCCAGATAATAAATGGGGAAGCCAATGGCATATCCGCACATACTCAATAGGAAATAAAACTTCTTGGTGCGCTTTCCCGTCAACACCCCCGTTCGATACAGTGCTATTCCTATCAGCATGAAGCTGAAAGCGTCGAGGAAAAAGAAGTTGTATACAAACTCGGTCTCCAAGTAATAGCTAATGGAGGCTGAGTAAAAAAAGAATGTCCAAAAATCACTGTGGGTGAACGTGATTTGATCGTTGTCGACTGCACGCTTATGCTCTACACTGTGTTCTTGCTCAAACGATTTCCAGTTTTCAATATCAGCCTGCTGAAGTGAAGTGAGTGGCGTAACGGTCGTATCGATTGCCAATGCGGCATCGGCCGCGGCTTTTAGTCGCACCGGCTTTTGCCTGCTCCACGACTGCTTCATGCTGAATAGCACCATGACAATCCCTGCTATGATGAGCAGTCGCTTTACCGGCATGCGATAAAAAGCGAAGATGAACATGCCGGCCAGAGCGTAGGTATAGAGAATGTCGCCCGGCCAAAGAAGGATGTATGCGTTTATCAAACCAAAAACGAACAATACAATCAACCGTCGGAAGTAAAATTCGGCGGCGCTATCAACATCTGTCTTTTTCGTGTATTGCTCCAGTATTAAAACAGTACTGGCTCCAAACAACAAGGAAAACATACCGCGCATGGTGCCATGAAAAAATACGTCGATAATCCACCAACCCCAATAATTCGGACCGCTGAATTCGTTGCGAAGCCTTAAATCCTCTACCGTGTTTTCCGGCAATCCAAACCATAAAATATTCATGAGCAGTATGCCGAAAAGTGCAAAGCCTCGAAGTGCATCAAGAGAAGATACGCGCGGTGGTTTCATGGTGTGAAAAATAAGATAAAGTCGGGAAAGCGATTAGAATTTACTCAACCCCTGTTGCTGCCTTACTTCTGTTTTTATATTTATTCCGTGAAACACCTCATTCAGATTATCGAATCGTTTACGTCATCGCTCACCCAGACGATGTCGGTCGATGAAGTCTGTTGGGAACTCACCAAGAAAGTAATCGCCCATGTGGGTTTTGAAGACTGTGTAGTCTACTTATTCGATGAAAAGCGGGGAGTGCTGGTGCAGGTGGCTGCCCATGGTCCCAAAAACCCCATCGATTTGGATATTTATGAGCCCATCACAATTGAGCCGGGTAGGGGAATCGTTGGTACAACATTCGAGAGCGGAACGGCACAAATTATCCCCGATACCCGCTTAGACGCTCGCTATATTCTGGACGACCAGATGCGTCTGTCGGAAATAGCAGTTCCCATCATGAGCGAGGGAAAGCCGCTGGGAGTTATCGATAGTGAACACTCGCAAGTCGACTTCTACACTGAAGAGCATTTGATTATGCTCAGCACATTGGCCGCTATTGCATCCACCAAAATTGTTCAGATCCGAGCGCTCGATGAAATTGCGCGTTCGAACCGTTCGCTTCAAAAACGCTCCGAAGAGCTGCAACATAAAAATGCGGAACTTGAATTATTGAATAGTCAGCTCGACGAAATCATTTACAGCATCACGCACGATTTCAGAAGTCCGGTATTGGCAGCCATTGGGCTGGCTGATATGATTCACGCTAATCCGTCTTCGCATATCGATTCGTTTCCCATGCTAAGTGCCTCGATGCATAAGCTAGATGGCATTCTGCAAGGGATTCATTTGTATTACCAAAACAAACGTAAGCCTATCGAAATCCTCCTTTTTAGGCCTTGCGAACTCGTTCAGAATGTATATGAAACGCTTCATCACACCAACAAGCCTTCGTTTCACTTCAACAACCAGGTGGATCCCAATTTAAGTGTCGAGTCCGATAAATTCCGATTCCGTCTCATCATCCGTCAGCTTCTGCAAAATGCTTTTCATTATGGTTTCTTGGACCGTCAGGTTAACGCCATTAGCGTGAATGCGTATACGGAGAACATGCACTTGGTTATTGAGGTATCAGACAACGGTCCGGGTATCCCGGAATCACTGCTCCACGATAATCAAAGCATGTTGAAGCGAGGTAATGTGAACAGCACCGGCTTGGGAATTGGCATGGCCATGATGCGCGAAGCAGCACAAAAAATGAATGGCGCCATTGTTTTCGAAAACACTCGTCCACGCGGCATGCGCGCTCGATTGATGTTGCTTTCGAGGATTTAGACATCGGGGCAAATGTGCCCGAATGACTATCTTCGCGCCATGGCTCTCAAAGACGAAATAGCACGTAGAAAAACCTTCGCAATCATATCTCACCCCGATGCGGGTAAAACAACGCTTACGGAAAAACTCCTACTCTTTGGTGGGGCCATCCAAACGGCGGGTGCGGTGAAGAGCAACAAAATCACCAAGACCGCCGCTTCCGACTTCATGGAAATCGAGCGTCAGCGCGGTATCTCGGTGGCTACCTCGGTGATGGTGTTTGAATACAACGGCATGCAGGTTAACCTGCTCGATACCCCCGGTCACAAAGACTTTGCTGAAGACACCTATCGCACACTCACCGCTGTGGATAGCGTAATTCTTGTGATTGACAGCTCGAAGGGTGTGGAGGCGCAAACACGTCGCCTCATGGAGGTTTGTCGGATGCGCGATACGCCTGTGATTGTGTTCATCAATAAAATGGACCTCGAAGGACAAGACGCTTTCGACTTGCTCGATGAGCTCGAAGAGGAACTCAACATCAAGGTGCAGCCGCTATCGTGGCCTATTAGCAAGGGCTATTCGTTTAAAGGTGTTTACAAACTGTACGATAAAACCATTAATCTGTTTGAGTCGCTCAAGACGAAGGTGAGCGAAGAGATTATTTCCATCAGCGATTTGAAAGATCCGCTGCTCGATCAGTTGGTAGGCGAATATGCGGAGCAGCTGCGAGAGGATGTAGAGCTCATTGAAAGTGTTTATGACCCATTCGATCGCGAGAAGTACCTTCAAGGAAAACTCGCTCCCGTATTCTTCGGATCGGCCATGAACAACTTCGGGGTGAAGGAACTGCTCGATAAGTTCTTGGAACTCGCCCCCATCCCTCAGCATCGCGAATCGAGCGTGCGCGTGGTGGAGCCAGCCGAGCCGAAGTTCACCGGATTCGTATTTAAGATCCACGCCAACATCGATCCTCGTCACCGCGACCGCATCGCATTCTTGCGTGTGTGTAGCGGAACCTTCGAACGCAATAAGTTCTATCATCACGTGCGCCTCGATAAGGACTTCAAATACCCCAACCCGGTAACGTTTATGGCTTCAGCCAAAACCACCATCGACGAGGCCCACGCAGGCGACGTAATTGGTTTATACGATACAGGTAACTTCAAAATTGGCGATACCCTCACGGAAGGCGAGGAGATGATTTTCAAAGGCATTCCTAGCTTCTCTCCCGAGATTTTCAAAGAGCTCGTTAACAAGGACCCGATGAAGTCGAAGCAACTCGAAAAGGGCATTCGCCAACTAACCGAAGAAGGTGTAGCCCAGCTCTTTGTTCAAGAGCCCGGCAACCGCAAGATTGTGGGCACCGTGGGTGAACTTCAATTTGAAGTAATTCGCTACCGCCTGGAACATGAATACGGCGCCAAGTGCGAGTTTGAATCGAAGACTTTTTACAAGGCCTGCTGGATCACAACCGACCATCCCGATAAGCTGTCTGAGTTCAAGCGCATCAAGGGCCAGAACATGGTGAAGGACAAGGACGAGAACGATGTGTTTCTTGCGCCGTCATCGTTTATGCTCGACATGGAGCGCAAGAACTATCCGGAGCTTGAGTTCCACTTTACCAGCGAATTCAAAGTTGCACAGGCCAACTAATGCGAGAGCTTATTCTCCTGCGTGGTCTGCCCGGTGCGGGTAAAACAACACTGGCCGGAGTGCTTAGTGAGAAGGGTAAATACCCCATGTTCTGTGTGGATGACTACTTTACTGATGAAAAAGGGGAGTACGATTTTCGCTTTCAAGAAAATCACTTGGCGTACAAATTATGTGAGGAGAATTCGCGAAAGGCTATGGAGGAAGGGGTGGAAAAGATTATCGTCCACAACACTTTTACGATGGAGTGGGAGATGGAGCCTTATACCAACTTGGCTTCGGAGTTCGGATATCGTTTGCATGTGGTAACGGTCGAAAATTATCATGGAAGTGATAACGTACATGCTATTCCTGCCGAACACGTGGAAAAGATGAAATCGAAATACCGAGTGAAGCTCTAAGCCATGAATTCGACAGAGATTAGAATTGAACTAATAGTAGTACGAATTGTTTAAAGGACATGAAATACATCCTCATTATTATAGTCATCGCTGCAGTAGCAGCAACTATTTACAGTTTTAAGATAAAGAATAAAGTTTCACCTGAAAAGAAAGCAGAAATGATTGCAGCTACTCCCAAGTCGTTTTACGACCTCACGTATACAGATATCAATGGCAATGCAGTCGCCATGTCTGCTTACAAGGGCAAATATGTATTGTGTGTGAATGTCGCCAGCAAATGTGGGCACACTCCGCAATACGCGAAGTTGGAAGCTTTGTATGAAAAGCATAAAGATAAGTTGGTGATTATAGGTTTTCCTTGCAACCAGTTCTTGGGACAAGAGCCCGGAAGTGAAAAGGAGATTGCAGAGTTCTGCACCAAGAATTACGGAGTAACGTTCCCGTTGGCATCCAAGATTGATGTGAAGGGTAAGGATCAGCATCCTGTATACACTTGGTTGATGTCTAAGGAAGCCAATGGCGTCTCAGACGATAAGGTAGAATGGAACTTCCATAAAGTATTGGTATCTCCTGAAGGCACCTGGACCAAGGCTTACTCTGCCGGCAGCGATCCAATGGAGATCGCAGCTGACTTGAAGTAACCTAAGAATATACAATTCGGCCCGAATTAATTTGTAATCCGTAATCTACACGGCATCTCATTCGACCCCTCCGGGGGTCGTTTTTTTTTGACCTGCCTCCAAACTCTTCGGGTCTGAATGGTACGCGATATATCATTCACTGCCCTCCGTAATCCGTAATCCGTAATTCGTAATCCGTAATCATTTCCCGTTGTGATTACTCTCAACCCCTAACATGAGTTTCGGTCTTCTAAACACACTGACGAGAAGCGTAGTCTTGTTTCATAAATCAAACTACCATGAAACAGATTACTATTTTACTAACTTATATACTCGCTGCGCATGCATTGCTCGGACAGAGTATACCCAATGGAGATTTTGAACATTGGACAACCTTCAATTTTTTCGAGC
>JBKCGW010000015.1:0-4155 GCA_046303175.1 Flavobacteriales bacterium | reverse complement strand
TACTATCACTTGGTTCAACTGCAACTGAAGGAACTGCTTTGCGTGGTGAGTCGGGTGCTCAACCTAAGAATTTTGTATTTGTTTACAACAACATTGAAGGAACAGGACGTCCACTTTCTGGAACGTTTGTAGAGGCTGATGAAACAGCGAATACAGCTGGAAATAACTACTCAGCTTTCTATGCTAATAATGTGAATGGTGTTGCAGGAGCCTATGGATTGGTTATTCCAAACACACTCGCTGCAGGTGTTCGCCGTGTAGAAGTGCGCGAATTGACAACAGGTGACTTGGCCGGTTGTTCTTCAGCGGATGCTGATGGTATTTGGCCTAGCGGTGCGAATACGGTGAATCCAAACACCGGTACCACTGCGAAAGTCTTCACGAACGCTGACGCACCTCTTGCACCATCGCCTGAAGTTTGCGACAACTTAATCGATGATGATTGCGATGGATTGGTGGATGAGGCATGTCCCGGTAACTTCTCTAACGATGCTCCCGGTGGTGCTCCAAATGTTCAGTACAGTGTAAATATGAACTACCCGAACTGCTATCCAATTAGTGGTAACAATACGTTGGCTAACAACTCAGTTGAGTCGGGTGCATTTGATGGTCCCGATTCATGGTATCGCTTCGTAGCACAATCAACCGGTGTTTCTATTACCATGACCAGTGCAACGATGGATGATGCAATTGCATTGTATTCTCGCAATGGGTTGGTGTATACACTTGTTGCATCAGAAGATGCCAGCAGTGGAACAGGTGATTTCGAACGCTTGAATTTTAATGGTTTGACTGTTGGCCAGACCTATTACATTTCTGCCGGTGCATCGTCAGGTCCAGGTGGCGCATTTTCGCTGTGCATTCAACATTTGATGCCTAGTGGTTGTTCAAGTGTAGAGCCCGTAGGTGGTTTTTCATTGTGTGATACCTACAAGGCGCGCTATCGTGGTGCTCCTTCGCAAGGAGTGACCTATACGTTCTCGTTCACAGGCATTGGAGGAGGTGCTACAGGCACTACCACATTGTCGGGCACGAATGGAGTTACTACTCTTTCAAATGGAACACTCGCATTGCGTTGGGGCGGCGAGTACGATGTGCAAGTGGATGTTCGTTACAACCTTTTGAATAGCGCGGGAACAGCAGAACCAATGGATGTTTTGGGAAGCTCAAGTTCTCCTAATTGCAGCGCGGTAACTGTTCGAGCTCATCCGGCACTCGAAGTTAGAAGTACTCAGCGTTGCCCATCCACGTTGTTGCGCAGTAACTTCTTGGTTGGAGATCGTGTAGTCGCTACGAGTCCAATCTGCGGTGTGTTGAATTACACCTATGAATTTACTCAGGTTACCAGCTGTGAAGATGGTACAGTAGTCTCTGTAGTTCCATCTACATTCAATACAGTAGCTTCTACACCTTACTTGGCACTTGGTGTATTGCCTAACTTGTCAGCACCCGGTGCTTGGGATGTTCGTATTCGTCCTAACTTCTCATATGGAGTTGGCGTGTATGGTCCGGTACAGCGCATCCGCGTGAACGGAACTTCAGCTGCAGCTATGCTCGATGAGACGGCAGAATTAACTGAGCGTTCAATCACGGATTTCACCGTAACCGAGTTGTTCCCAAATCCGGCGAATGGTTCATCGGTATGGTTGAATGTTGGCAATCTTATTAGCGAACAAATTGAATTGCGTGTGCTCGACATGACCGGTCGTGTTGTTCTTTCTCAGCAGTATTTCGTTGAAGGCAGTTTGCAAACTGAAATCAGCGTAGCGGATTTGAGCAATGGGATGTATGTTGTAGAATTAATGGATGGTGATATCAAGCGCGATTTGCGTTTGGTTATCCAGCATTAATTAGTTAAATACCTAAGTACTCAAGGGGGGCATGTGCCCCCCTTTTTTTATTCCCGGCATAAAAATTTGGTAATCAATGTTTTGGTATTAAATGTGGGTCGCTTAATGTAAAAAATACAATAAGAGTTATTGTTTATATTACAATTTGTCTACTTTGGCTTTCGGTTGGCTCGAATAACCTTAACAAAATCATATAGAGCCAAACGAAAAAACATTAACAACCAAACAAATCATTTCAATGAAAAAACATGTATTCACCACAGCGATGCTCTTCATCGTTGGCTTGATGTGGTCACAGGTGAATGTGACCTTTCGGGTTGACATGACGGGTGTTTCAGGCTTCACAACACCTGAAGTCAATGGAACGTTTAATGGTTGGTGCGGGGGCTGTTTTCAGCTTACCGATGCCAATTCGGATGGAGTATGGGAAGGAACCGCTCAGATTGCAGCGGGTAGTTATGAGTATAAATTCGCCTATGATGCATGGGCAGGTTCAGAATCGTTGACAGCGGGAACGCCCTGCACAATTACTACTAGCGGATTTACAAACCGCACTCTGACAGTTGAGACAACGGATATCGTTTTACCAATCGTGTGTTACGGCAGCTGTTCGGCCTGTGGAGCTTCGACTCCACGTGCAGTAACCTTCCGTGTTGACTTGTCAAACATTAGCGGTTTCACTACACCTACTGTGAACGGAACGTTCAATGGTTGGAGCGGTACAGCGAATCCGTTGAGCGATCCTGAGTCTGATGGTATTTGGGAGACCACCATCAGTATTCCTGATGGAACGTACGAATACAAATTCGCATATGACGATTGGACAGGCCAGGAATCATTGATAGCAGGTTCGCCTTGCACAGTGACTAATTCCGGCTTCACAAATCGTCGCGTTATTGTTAGTGCAGACGCTACACTTCCTGTTGTTTGCTGGAATAGTTGCAACACGTGTGCTGCTGCCTTGTTGCCGAAGAACGTAACGTTCAAGGTTGACATGCAGAACGTAACCGGCTTCACAACTGCCTACGTAAATGGATCATTCAACGGGTGGTGTGGTGATTGTAATCCACTCTCTGATGCAAACAACGATGATATTTGGGAGGCAACCATTCAATTGAACCAAGATACGTTTGAATACAAGTTCACTTACGATGGTTGGACCGGTCAGGAGAACTTGACTGCGGGTTCTTCATGTACTTCAACCATTGGTGGATACACCAACCGTTCAATTATTGTAGGAAATGCCGATCAGGTATTGCCGGTTGTATGTTGGGATCTTTGCACAACATGCGCTCCTCCAACACGTGCTGTTACTTTCAGTGTTGACTTGAACGGTATTTCCGGCTTTACACAGCCAACCGTTAACGGCACATTCAACGGATGGAGCGGCGACGCCAATCCATTGACTGACGCAAACAGTGACGGCATTTGGGAAACTACTATTCAGTTGGCTGATGGCGCATATGAATATAAGTTTGCTTACGACAACTGGACCAACTCAGAGCAATTGACTTCGGGTTCTTCTTGCACAGTTACCAATGGTGGCTTCACCAATCGCTCACTTACTGTGAACGGTTCTGCTATTACGCTTCCTACTGTTTGTTGGGCAAGCTGCAACGCGTGTTCAGCACCAACCTACGATGTTACTTTCCAAATCAACATGGCCAATGAAACCGGCTTCGGCACACCGTATATCGCAGGTTCATTCAACGGATGGTGCGGTAACTGTAACGAATTGACCGATCCTAATAACGATGGAATCTACACTACTACCATTGCGCTGCAACAAGGTGTGTATGAGTACAAAGTGGCATTGAATGACTGGGCAGCCTCTGAGCAGCTTGTTGCAGGTTCATCTTGTACCGTTACAAACTTTGGTTTCACAAACCGCTCATTGACTGTAGGTACAGCAGCTCAAACGTTGCCGGTAGTATGTTATGGCACATGCGCTGATTGCGTAACCGAAGTTGCCGTTACCTTCCAGGTAAACATGAATCAGGTAACCGGTTATGGTGTTCCTGAAGTAAATGGTTCGTTCAACGGTTGGTGTGGTGGTTGTTTCCAGCTTACTGACTTCGATAACGACAACATCTACACCGGTACTGCAATGATTTCGCCCGGTACGTACGAATATAAGTTTGCTTATGATAGCTGGACGGGCCAAGAGAATTTGGTTCCGGGCTCTTCTTGCACAGTAACAAACTTTGGATTTACAAACCGTCAATTGGTAGTTACAGGTGATACCATTCTTCCAATTGACTGTTGGGCATCTTGCGGCGAGTGCGTAGAGTACTACGATGTGACC
>JBKCGW010000014.1:0-1153 GCA_046303175.1 Flavobacteriales bacterium | reverse complement strand
TGTGTCGGATCCCCTAACGGGATCCAGTGCCAAGCGCCTCAATATGTTTTTGCGTTGGATGGTGCGAAAGGATAAGAATACGGTCGATTTGGGACTTTGGAAAAGCGTTTCTACAGCCCATCTTTCCATACCACTCGATGTGCATTCGGGGAATGTCGCTCGTCAACTAGGCATGCTCACCCGCAAGCAGAATGATCTGCGTGCAGTGGAGGAGTTGGATGCCGTGTTGCGCAAATTGGATCCCGTTGATCCGGTCAAATACGATTATGCTCTCTTCGGACTAGGAGCAATCGAGAAGTGGTGAAAGGTTATTCCGTATTGGAATAACATGAGTTGAGTTATGCCGGTTTGCGAATGGGTTGGATTTTAGTTTTGGCCAGGTTAAAACAAAATCTGATTTACAATGAAATCAAATGAGGATTCAATCATTCAACAACGAATCACCCAATCGATCTATATCATTCGCGATCAAAAAGTTTTGATGGATAGCGATCTTGCTGAATTGTATGGTGTAGAAACAAAAAGGCTCAATGAGCAGGTGAAAAGGAACATCGAGCGATTTCCGGAAGATTTTATGTTTCAGCTGACGCAAAAGGAGTGGGAGGAATTGCTGACTCTTCTTGGAGATGCTCCTGAAGAATCTTCTTTAAGGTCGCAATTTGCGACCTTAGAAAAGGGTAGAGGCAAGCATCGTAAATTTCTTCCCTATGTGTTTACTGAGCAGGGTGTCGCGATGCTTTCTTCTGTGCTGAACAGCCCAACTGCTATTCAGGTCAATATTTCTATCATGCGCGTTTTTGTAAGTATGCGCACATGGGCCATGAACTATGACGACTTGTTGGATAGAATCAACAAGTTGAATGCAAATCAAACGGCGCACAATGAGCAAATACAGCACATTTATCGGGTCATTGAGGAATTATTGAGGCCTTCACTCAGTAACCGAAGACTCATTGGGTTTAATAGGGACGACCCTTAACTACTTTCTATTCCTTCATTACACCGGCTGCCTATAATCCATACCGATTCGCTTCAATCACAGTCGCTGCTACTTTCCTGCGTGATTCTTTCACGTTGAATGGCTCCGTTTTCGTGAAGCGTCGCAGACCCATGAGCATCATACGCAGCTCGTCACCTGTACCGAAGGCGAGGA
>JBKCGW010000013.1:0-2014 GCA_046303175.1 Flavobacteriales bacterium | reverse complement strand
TAATTTGTGTGCAATTGATGGTAATGGTTTGTCCGGTGATAACCGCCGCAGAGGAAACCGAGGCGTTGATCACCGTTACATCCGAAGCGGTAGATGGAGCAGGTATGGTTATGCTAATGCTGGTGGTGTTGTTGTTTTCGTTCAACTCAGACACCGTGTTCTGAGCATCTGCGCGCATGAGTATATACCGCGTGCCGCTTCCGGCTGGAATTGTATAGGTGATGTTTTCGCTTTCAGAAGAGATGCCTGCGCCGAGCGTTGAAATATCGGTTCCTATGACCACATCATCGGTTGACCAAACGTTGTCTGTGGAATAGCGATATTCAAGAACAGGCGAGATACTGCTGCCGTTGGATGGCGTAACCTGTTGGTTGGCGTTGATGGTTATTGATTGACCGACCTGTGGCGATGCTGTTGAAACGGATACACCTGAAAGAGTGATATCAGGTGTGGAAGAAGTTTGTGGAAGAGACAGCTGAAGGGCTGCTTGCATGTTGACCCTTCCGTAGCCGAGCTCCGCGCTCCATGTGCTCAGCGTATGGGTTGAATTTGCTGTGTAGGAATAACCTCCCACTTTCTCGCAGCTCTGCGCGAGGTGTTGTTTTATCTGTGCTTCGGTGAGGTTGTCGTTTACTACAATCATGAGAGCGCCTACTGTTGCTGCGACCGGACATGCAGCGCTGGTTCCACTGAAATAGGTGTTGTCGCCTGTGCTGTAGCCTTGCGCTCCGGTGATGTCGGTGGTGGCTATGCTGTTGCCCGGGGCAGTGAGTGTAACTCCGTTTCCGTAGTTAGAAAAGGACGCACGAACATCCGCGCTTGTCGTTGCGCCAACTGCAATTACACCCGAGTATGAAGCAGGGTAGTTGGTCCACGCGCTTAGGCCTGAGTTGCCGCTGCTAGCGAAAACGGGAATTCCTTTGTTTGATCGACCCTGCGAACGTGCATTGTTGATTGCATTTTGCATGGTGGATTGGAAGGTTGTGAAGCTGATAGACATCGAAATTGCCACAGTAGATGATAGCGACATCGCTCTGTTTATGGCAGCAGCCTGCATAGCCGATGTAGAGGTGAAATTGCCGGTGGATGTGACGTTGTATCCAATGCGAATGGCCTGCACCTTTAGCTTGTTGTATCCCAGTCCTGCCGCACTAATGCTGTTGTTGGCAATGGCGCAAGGTATGCCGCTCGTGGCAGTGCCGTGTCGTTCGTTGGTAGTGTTGGAATAGATGTTTGATGAGTTGTTGGTGGTGTTGAAGCGGTCGATGAATCGTCCGGATAAATCGGCATTCAGCGTATCAAAACCAACTCCTTCGATGATTGCAATCGATTTCTGTGCTGCGTTTGAGGGTAACATGCTCCACGCTTCCGTTGCGTCAATATCCATGTCGCTCGCTTGATGAATGTACCAAGATCCGCTGAACATCGGGTCGTTGGTTTGTTCCGACATGCCCTGCAAAATTTCATCGCGGTGCGCATCTTTGAAGTTGCCTGATGCTATGCACAGTGAGCGAAACTCTTCGAATGAAAACTGCACGGGAATATCCACTACCCACCAACTCAGTGCGTCGAATTTTTGAATAGGTTGAATATGAAAGGTCTCTTGAAGAAAGCGCAAAGCTGCGTCATTAGTGGGCTCCAATATGGCCATTCCTGTTGGATAAACCGGTGAGTTATACGTGTCGCGCCAGCCCTTCTCGATGCGCACGATACCATCCATGTTGGCAAGTATGTTTCGCAAATCATTTTCCTGCAATTTGGTTTGAATCGCGATAGCATGCACAGGTGAATGATTGGCCAACGGCGTGATTCCCTCGGGCCAATTAATGCATGAGCTATACTTATTCGGATCAAATCGCACAAGCCACTCCGTTTGCACAGAGGGTTGATCTGTAAATGAATCGATACTTTCATCCGTAATTGCCAACATCCATGTAACGAACATGGAAAATAGCAGCGGTTGGAGCCACTTCATCATGGTGATTAGGTCTGTTAGTTAGGTCAACACTTAATC
>JBKCGW010000012.1:0-14918 GCA_046303175.1 Flavobacteriales bacterium | reverse complement strand
TCGTGACCTTCCGATTCAAAACCTTCAATTACTTCACGGATGTGCGTTCCGGGGCCGCTGGGTGCGGCCATGTTGATGTGAGGGTGAGGACTGAAATACAGAATTTTCATGAGAGCATCTCCATCATTTGTTGCGTGCGGTATACATTGGTTTCACAACTCAAATCAAAGGATGAGTTGAATGAATGGGCTGCGTAGTCGCCGTTAAAAAGTGACTGAATGATGGGGAGTGTTTGGTTGCTATGAACACCGAGTTGATTCGATTCGATATAGTTCGTTACTTCTCCCGACGGCGCTACCACCAACAGCGGTTTTCTAAATGGAAGGTATTCGAAAAATTTTGTAGTGCGTTCATTCTTCTTGTTCTCAGGCAACACAATGAGCAATACATCGGCCTGTTGCATGATATTGAATATTGACTTCCCAATGGGCGCGTACGCGTGCACGTTGGGGATTGTGCTCATGAAAGCAGGCAGTTTCGCTGTGGTGTATAGGTCGAATTGAATGTTGATTCGGCCCTTATTTTCAGCAGTGATTGCTTGAATAATGCGCTGAAGTTCTTGCCATTGTGGTTCACTGCCTATGTATGCATCGCCTGCATACACAACTCGAAATACAGCGTCTTCTTTACGGGTTGTTTGCAGTGTGCTAAAATCACTTGGGTCGAAAAAATGTTCCAGTGTATGGAATGCAGGTTGATGTGCACAGTGAAGAGAACTCCATTGCGAGAGTTGTTCGGTGAGGTATGCATACGGAGTGCATACAAAGTCGGCTTGTTCGAATACAAATGATTGTTTTGCTTCTTCGGCTTTCTTTCGGCTGCCGCTGAGGTTTGCCATGCCGTAATTACGGGCGGTAAGCCATGGGTCGCGGTAATCAATAAGCAAGTTGCATCCGGGAAATTCTTTCTTAAGTCGCGCTGCATAAACCAGCAAATTCCAGGGAGCTCCCGTGGCAATGATTGTATCGATGTTGTGCTGATTAAGGATGTTGCGGCAAATAGGCATTGCAGTGGAATCCCAGCCTATGGATTGATCGTAAATCGTGCCCGATTCTTTTAGTTTCAGCAGTTGTTTGTGGATGTGGAACTTTATTTTTCCCCATAGAGAAGCCACCGGGTGAGAAATGGCTTTAGGATAGTTGCGCGGTGCACTTGTGATATTAATATTTTCGTGATTCACGTCTTCCGCCCAGGAAGAGGGCTCAGCGCCAACGGGAAATTCAGCTTTCACAACATGAATGGTATGGCCTTGCTGTGCCATTGCCTTGGCCAATTTGGCCCACCTCCGCCCACCAATTCCCGGATTGGGCGGAAAGTCATAATTGAGAAGCAACACATTCATCGTTTAATACTTACGGTTCCGGATATGCCTCTAATCTATAATTGGCAAGTTGTGTTGTTTGAAAAAACGTTTCTGCTTCCATGTTGCCAAAACGTTGCAGCAGCTCTTCGAGTTCCGCTTGTGTTTTGAAGCAAATGGAGTTGAGCGGACTTTGATTCATAGGAAACTCGAAGATGAACATATTTCCAATGAGTGTTTTGTAGCCGCTGTACAAACGTTCGTAGAGAATTGTACTAAAAGCTGCAATGGCAATTTCAGCTTTCGAAAAGTGCTGCGATGTACCTCCCGGCTGAGTAAATACCTCGTAGGAGTCATGTCCGATGCAGCGGCGATAATGTGCATGCATTTCGCTTCGCACCTCTTCCTTTAACTCACGCGGATGTGGGAAGATGCGTAATTTGTAATGGGGATTCTGCTTTACAATGTTGCCAAGCATACCGAGGATGGCTTCTTCCGCATCGCCGATTCGCCCGCCGTAATCCGATTGTTTTTCTGCTTTACGCAACCACTCACCATGGCTGTAAAAACCGAGAGTGCCGGCTTCATCCCACGAGTGGTTATCCTTGTACTTGTTGTAGTACATGTGCGCCTTTTCAGGCGGCCAAAGATGGTACTTCCCAATGCGAATGGTGGAGTAGAATTTTTTGATTTCTTCGAAATGATAGGGCGTACTCAGCGCAAGGTGATCGGCAAGAAGAATTTTATGATGCGTGGCGAGCGGACCGGATGATGGTATCTTGAATACACCGATTTGATTTTCTCGAAAAAGCAGATACATAAAATTGCTGTCAACTTCGTATGGGAGAAAATCGTACACCATGTGTACACGATTGCGTTTTGCGTATTGCAAGAGAAATGCTATCTCCGGTATCTCGGCAATGGTAAGCGCAAGCGTGCTTCGATATGAATTGAATACACAGCGAAATGCCTGCTTAATGGCGAAGGGTAGCCAGGTAAATACTACAGCAGCCTTGCCATAATCACCGAGCGACATGTGGTCGCGGTCGAAATAAGTATGAATGGAGGTTTGTCCGGATTGAGAGATGTAGCGGATAATATCCTCCGAGTTTTTACTGCTACTTACAATGATTGCGCGTGCCTCACGATCGATGGTTTTCTTGCCCTTTCCGGTTGCGAGAATTCGGCGCAGAGTTCGAACCAACAATCGAAACCCAATCAAGCGGTCATACCGATCTGAATCCAGCAAACGATAGCTTGGATACTCAAACAAGCATACCGCAGCTAAATATTCCTGGGTGTTTTTTTCGCCGTGTGTCCACGCGTGTTCAACTTCTTTATATGTACGAATGACGCTTCTCAGCTCATTTGTCATAGCCCAAAACTTTCCGGATGCGTTCGAATTCGAATGCAGTGTTTTTGATTTCCATCAGATCATTCATGTCCATGCTACCCAAGTGCGCCTTCTCAGTTTCGTATTGAAACGATTTGCGCAGGGTAAAGTGTTTTTCCAGGTACTGTGCTCCATGGGCGGCAGCGAACAATGCTCCTGCGTTTCCGAGTGTGTGATCACTAATTCCATGGAAAATGGATTTGCTGAAATCGGGCATCGAAAACTCATCAACACGGGTAGGATATTTCACTACGCAATAGAGATAGATCGCATGGTCATGCTTTTCAATTTCATCAGGGTTCGTGTCGGATGGAATACTCACGAACGTTGGCTTCTTATGACTCATAATGGCTGCAGTGAGTTCGGGAAACTCCTTGTGCATGCGCGCAGCTACTTTCAAATAGGGTAAATCAAGCTCCAAACACCAATCGAGTCTGTCCATGGTAAAAGGTGTGGCAAACAACGGGATACCAATCGTATTGGCATAATCACGCAGTCGCTTCAAGCCATCCTTGCTGAGTTCAAGATAGGCGCGCTCCGCACCGAATTGAGTTGCTGTGTAGAGTTGAACTTTTATTGCATCAGCTCCTGCGAGTTTACTCTGAAGAATCATCTGCTCGGCTACCGCAAGGCTACCGCCATGTTGAGGGAAAATCTCTGAAATGACAAACATAATTGGATAAGGTTTGATTGAAGTTGGTCAAAAGTAAGGGAATTCAAGTAAAACGGATGAATGTGTAATTGCATGATTCATCGGTGTTGCGAACGTGTATCTTTACCCTCATAATCTGAACCTTCATCTAGTATGTCAAACGACATTAAAATAAAAACACTCGCCTCTGAAAAGGAGCTGAACGGTCGGGCCAGAGCGGCACACGCACTTCGCAATTGTCCCATACCGGATAACGAAATCGTTGCCAATGCAGGACTTTTTCTGAAAAGGCAGGAACTAACCAAGCACCTGTTTTTTGCAGACTTGTACCAAAAGCATATTCTTCCTGTTCACGGTGTGATGATGGAGTTTGGAGTACGATGGGGTCAAAATCTCGTTACGCTGAGCAATCTGCGCGGACTTCTTGAACCATTCAACCACAATCGGAAATTGATCGGCTTCGATACATTCGAAGGATTTCCGGTGCTTTCAGGGAAAGATGGCGAGCATGAAATCATTGCGAGCGGTTCATTGTCGGTTACAGAAGGATATGAAAATTATCTTCAGGAATTGTTGGATTTTCACGAAGGAGAGAGTCCGCTAAGTCATATAAAAAAGACTTCTTTGCGCAAGGGTAACGCAATTGTTGAGCTCGAAAAATACCTTCACGAGCATCCTGAAACCATCATCTCTTTTGCGTGGTTCGATATGACGTTGTATGAGCCCACATTTAAGTGTCTGGAGCTTATCAAGCCATATATCACCAAAGGAACTGTCATCGGATTTGACGAGCTCAACGATAAGGAATTTCCGGGCGAAACAGTGGCCGTGCGCGAAGCCCTCGGCTTAAGCAATGTGCGTATCGAGCGCAACCGTTTCAGCGGAGCGCAATCGTATGTGGTAATTGAATAATCGCATGCATCCGCACCAGGAAAGAATCGGCACGTGTAATTTTTGTGGATCTGAAGATTTTCGGGTGCTGCATCATTATGAGAAGGATTTCTATCCGCATGCTGCCTACAACACATTTCCATGGGACGGAAACCATCATGCTGAGTTGACCATCGGCAAGTGCGGCAAGTGTGGCTTGGTATATCAAAATCCACGTTTCAAGGCTGAGCATTTAGGGGAAGTATACACCGTGATGGATGCGCACCCCATCGATTTGGAGAAGACCGTTGCATCGCACAAGTTCAAGCCCCTTGTTGATCTAATACAGAAAAACTGTCCACCCGCGAAGAATAGCGAATCAGTAAGTATTGATATCGGTACGCGCTACGGATTGTTACCGGAAGTATTGAGACGCGAAGGATTCAACGCTTATGGTGTTGAGTTCAACGGCTCGTGTGTAGAAGCGGCTCGCGTAAGCGGATTCAAACAGGTTTTTCAAGGAACGATCGAAAGTATTCCGGCGCTGATGAAGCAACAAGCGCTGAATAGGTTGCACCTGATTACCATGACGGACGTGATTGAGCATTTGCTCGATCCGATGGGCGATTTACAATTGCTTGCGAACTGCCAGCAATCGGGCGACCACATGGTTATTCAAACTATTGATGTTTCATCTTGGGGACATAAAATTTTCGGGAAGTGGTGGTATCATTTTCATGCTCAGCATACCTATTACTTCGATATTCCCATGCTGCGCGCGTATTACAATCGCATTGGCTATGATGTGGTCGATGTATTGAAGGTGAAGTCCATTCACAACCTGTCATTGCTACCTTCGGTTTGGAAGGCATTCAACAAGCACAAGGCAAATCGTCAAGCTGCAATAAAGGGCGATGTCCCTGCTGAAAAGCTATGGTATGCTGCCGATAAACCTACACTCTACGACATCATTACAATCGTAGCTCGTAAGCGTTAAGCATCAAATTTTTTCGAGATCTTCCAGGGTATGCACGTCGATATTTGGTGCAACCACGAAACCGCAGTGTGCACTCAGAAATTCATTGAAAAGTGCATGAAAGCGAACCATGCGAAATGCTGCGTTCTGCAAGCCGTTACTATCCGTACTCATTACTTCCCACAGGTTGTGCTGCGTCATGAGGTCATATCCTGCTTTCAATTGCAAGGACGAGAGTTGAGGTGAATTTGCTTGCGCAACAATCACGATATCATCGCGGTCGAGTGTGCCCACCTTGGCATCAAGTGCGGCCTGACGAATGGCTACAATTTTAGGTGTGTGATCATCGGCAAGTTCTGTCGGACGTACCAATGGGATGGCTCCGAGTTCTTCGGAAACCTTCAGTATTTCAGCGTCATCACTGCTCACATAAATGGAATCGATGAATGAACATTTCTTGCATGCATCGATAGTATAACCCACTAGGGGTTTGCCATTGAAAGGGTAGATATTTTTCTTGGGAAGTCGCTTAGATCCGCCGCGAGCCGGAATGATTACTATGGTTCTCATAATTGATTGAGCATGTCGTTCACAATTACTTCTGCTCCGTTCGATGCTATTTCGTGCTGGTTCATCATACTCTTAATCATGTTGTATTCATGGTTGAGAAATGAGGGCAAGTAATTACCCAAGCCCGATTCGAACGTTTGCATCGAAATGAAGGACCCTAAATGTTGTTTTTTCAGCATTAGGATATTCTCGTTCATTTCAGGATTCATCGCCTCTCCAATCAGCAGCATAGGAGTGCGCAAGCCGATGCATTCAGAAATTGTATTAAATCCGGCTCTGCCAATTACCAAATCCATATTGGCCACATAATCGACCATCAGAGCATTCTGTGGTATATGCCTAACATTGGATTGATCTGTTTCAAATTTGGAGGAAACGAAGAAAAGAAAGTCATCCAATTCTGCAACGCTGATAAGTGCTTTTCGAATCGATTCACTTAAAACGCCCGCGCCGCTATCCATGATAAGCACTTTGAATTTGCCTCCTTCATCTACTTCCTTGTGATCGATTTTACTGTGCAAAATCAACGGAACTTCCAGCGCCTTGCCCTTGTAGTGATGAATAATCTCCTCGGGGGTGAATGGCGGAAAGTACAAGCGTGTTGCCTGATCTGCCATGCTCATGAAATGCCGAATCACGTCGGTATGTACCGGTGGAGGGTAGAGCTTCGAAAAGAACCAGTCCCAAGTGAAATGAGCAACCCCGAAGGTTTTGACACCCATTTGTTTCCCCAAAGGAAACG
The DNA here is from genome assembly GCA_046303175.1 of Flavobacteriales bacterium. Lineage (GTDB taxonomy): Bacteria > Bacteroidota > Bacteroidia > Flavobacteriales_D > Sanyastnellaceae > JAIBBG01. The sequence continues at coordinate 8,415 of JBKCGW010000012.1, read as the reverse complement.
CTTCATACACGAAATCGCTCAGTAGCGCATCGTATTTAAAATTGTCTCGTTCCTCTTCAATAAACCGATTGGATTGTTCGATATAGCGTTCATAACGATGGGCAATCTTCACCAAATCGGGTGACCCATTGGGTTGTTTGTCCCACTGAATATTGTTGAATCGTTTGATGAGCGTTGCACCGGGGATGTACTGACCGGCGGCTTCGCTGTGTGTTTGCGTTTGCAGCGTAAGCTTTAAATCGGGAACCGATTCGCGCAGCACTTCAACCACTGCACGCTGGCGCACAATATGGCCGAAGCCTTCATCCGATAGAAATACTTTGAAATGCATGAAACGGGTTAACGCTAGTCACAAATGTAGTCAGTTCTCACGCCTTCAATCTTATGTTGCTCTGAACTTCCTTCAATTCCTGAAGCCCACCCTGAAGATGCATGATGTGAAGTTCGGGTCTCATCATGTTCAGGTAGCGCGCTGCGATGTAAGATTGATGGCCATGGTCGCAATACAATAGAATCGCACAATCATCTTGAATTGAATGACCCCAATCTTTTACTTCATAAGCAGGCAAGCAACTTCCACCTATGTTGAATTCGGAGTGCTCATGTGGCTGGCGAACATCAATAAGAATAAGCGGGCTTTTTTGCGATAGCATTCGTTGGAGTTCAGCAGCACCAATGCCCTTGATGCTTCCGGTAGCGTCGCTTATTGGATGGGTCGTCTGAAGTTGAAATTGATAGATTGAAAAATTGGAGGCGTCTACTCTTGCCATTTTCCCATCGAGAGAGCAACGACCAAATGCTAGGAATTCCAAGATTCCCTGTGCCATCATACTGCCTACGATACCCGCTATGGGGCCCATGATTCCGTCTTCAGCGCAGGAAGCAATTCTTCCCTCAGCGGGCACATGCGGATATAAGTCGCAATAGCCAATTTGCGCGGAGGCATGAAAAAGCGAGAGAACACCCTCAGACCGATGGATAGCGCCAAACATAATGGGTGTATTCGCTTGCTTTGCGGCTGAATCAATAGCGTAGCGTGCCTCGAAATTATCGGTGCAGTCTGCGATTAGATCCACATCCGCCAACATGGTCGAAATACTTTCCTTTTGAACGCGCAAATCCAGCGACAATACCTCAAGTCCCGGATACTGTTGTTGTAATATTTGGGCAGCCGTTTGGGATTTGCTTTTCCCGCAATCCGACATGCCAAAAAGCAGTTGGCGGTGAAGATTCGAAGCTTCAATCACGTCAAAGTCGATAAGGGTGAGTTTACCCACACCGGCGGCTGCCAGGTACTGAGACACAGGATTGCCCAGGCCTCCCAGTCCGATGACCATCACATGCGCTTGTTTTAAGCGAACCTGATGCTTTTCCTCAAATCCGGGCAATAGCAACTGTCTGTGATAGAGGCGCTTTTCTTCGTCTGTTAATTCCATGGTTAACGGAACAATTCAATTGGACCGCAAAGTACTTGCAGCGAGCAAGAGTAGGAATTCTTTTCTTTTCAGTGAACTACTAAGTACCGGCTTTTATTTTAGTAGGCTGAAAAACAGCGTGTTATGTCCATGTTTGGGGCGTTCAGAAAAAAAACTTGGCAATCCCTCAAAAAAACATACTTTTGCCCCGTTTTAAACCATTTAATACCTATAAAACATGTCAGACGTAGCAAAGAAAGTGACCGCCATCATCGTTGACAAACTTGGCGTTGAAGAGGCAGAAGTTACCCGCGAGGCAAGCTTCACCAACGATTTGGGTGCGGACTCTTTGGATACCGTGGAACTCATCATGGAATTCGAAAAGGAATTCAACATTGCCATTCCGGACGATCAGGCCGAGAAAATCGCAACCGTTGGTCAGGCAATCGACTATATCGAAGGTCACGCGAAGTAATTCACGTTTAAATACTATTAGTTATGCAGCTCAAGAGGGTAGTTATTACAGGTCTTGGAGCGCTGACGCCACTGGGCAATAATCTCAACGATTATTGGAACGGTCTTGTCAATGGGGTAAGCGGGGCAAACCTGATTACCCGTTTTGACGCGTCTAAATTCAAGACCCAATTCGCTTGCGAACTGAAGAACTTCAACATCGAGGATCATATCGATCGTAAAGAAGCTCGCCGTATGGATCCTTATACCCACTATGCTCTTGTAGTGGCGAAGGAGGCTATACACGACGCGGGTATGGACCTCGAGAAAATAAACAAGGATCGTGTAGGTGTTATATGGGGATCCGGTATCGGAGGTCTCCTTACATTCCAAGAGGAATGTGTGGCCTATGCGAAGGGAGATGGAACTCCTCGATTCAACCCGTTTTTTATTCCTAAGATGATTGCAGATATAGCTTCAGGGCATATCTCCATCAATTATGGTTTCAGAGGTCCAAACTACACGACCACTTCCGCATGTGCGTCTTCCAACAATGCCATGATTGATGCATTCAATTACATTCGATTGGGCAAGTCAGATATCATCGTAACAGGTGGTTCGGAAGCCGCGGTGACAGAGGCCGGTGTAGGCGGATTCAACGCTTGCAAAGCACTTTCTGAGAACAACGAGAACTACCAAACAGCTTCTCGTCCGTTCGATGTTACACGCGACGGTTTTGTGCTGGGCGAAGGCGCCGGTTGTTTGATTCTCGAAGAATACGAGCACGCCAAAGCACGCGGCGCGAAAATCTATTGTGAAGTGATGGGTGGTGGTTTGAGTGCAGATGCTTACCACATCACGGCACCTCACCCGGAAGGCTTGGGAGCTAAACTCGTAATGGGTCACGCTCTTGAAGATGCAGGTATGAAGCCCGAAGACATTGACTATATCAACGTTCACGGAACTTCAACACCTCTCGGCGACGTTCAGGAGGCACGAGCTATCCAAAGTGTTTTCGGAGAGCATGCATACAAGGTGAACATCTCTAGCACGAAATCAATGACGGGTCACTTATTGGGTGCGGCAGGTGCTATTGAAGCAATCGCCTCCATCATGGCGATCAAGCACGGTATTGTTCCACCCACCATCAATTTCGTTAATCCTGATCCTGAGCTCGATCCAAAACTGAATTTCACGTTCAACAAGGCTCAGCACCGCACAGTGAATGTAGCCATGAGCAACACGTTTGGTTTTGGTGGACATAATACTTCAGCGATTTTCAGAAAGTTGGAATGAGTTGGTTCGTATCGCTGTTTAAGCGGAAAAAAGTAAACCGAGAAATACAGGCCTTCGTTAAGAGGGCCTTTGGTTTTTCTCCGAGTGACACTTCTGTATACGAACAAGCATTGCGTCACAGTTCTGCAGCCACTAAGATTCGTCCGGGTTTGAAGAACAGTAACGAACGCCTGGAGTTTTTGGGAGATGCAATCATCGACTCTGTAGTTGCACATTATCTGTACACCAAGTATCCCATGCTGCCTGAGGGTGAGCTTACGAAAATGAAGAGTAAGGTGGTACGCAGGGAAAACCTCAACACAATCGGTTATACCCTCCGAATTCACGAGCTCTTGCATCTCAATCTGGGTAAGCAGGACATGCACGATTCGATTGTGGGCAATGCGCTCGAGGCAGTTGTCGGAGCGTTGTATCTCGATCGCGGCTTCAATACCACCCGCGATATTGTGTTGAGATTGTTGAAGCAGCATGGATTGGATACCCGAGTGCATGACGACGTGGACTACAAAAGCAAGCTCCACGAATGGTGTCAGAAGAACAAGCGCACTCTTCAATTCAAAGTGATTGCGCACCGCAATGAAGGCGGAGCCAGCTATTACAAAATAGCTCTCCTCATCGACGATGAGGAATATGGAGTTGGTGACGGCGGTGCTAAAAAATCAGCCGAGCAGAAGGCTGCCAAGAAGGCCTGCGAGCGAATATTCGATTCGAAATAATCATCGTTGTTTTTACTGCCAATTGGTTTCTATTCCGCGTTAATTTGCGGAAAATTTCCTCTGCTATGTATACCCGATTTCAAGAACACCTCGCCGCCGAATTGAAAGCAATTGAAGAGGCAGGACTCTATAAGCGCGAACGTATCATAACCACTTCTCAGGGTGCTGTAATTAAAACGTCTGATGGAAATGAGGTACTCAATTTCTGCGCTAATAACTACCTTGGTCTCTCTTCTCATCCGCTCGTGTTGAAAGCTGCAAAGCGCGCTATTGATACGCACGGATTTGGAATGAGCAGTGTGCGATTCATTTGCGGAACGCAGGATATTCATAAAGAACTCGAGCAGAAAATTGCAGATTTTCTGCATACCGAAGATACCATACTCTATGCTGCTGCTTTCGACGCAAACGGTGGTGTTTTCGAACCTTTGTTGAATGAACAGGATGCCATCATCAGCGATTCGTTGAACCATGCGTCAATCATCGACGGTGTGCGATTGTGCAAGGCCATGCGCTACCGTTACAACAACAATGATATGGCCGATTTGGAAAAGCAGTTGCAAGACGCTACAGCAGCTGGCGCGCGATTCAAGTTAATTGTGACCGATGGCGTTTTCTCAATGGATGGCTATGTAGCGCAATTGGACAAAATTTGTGATTTGGCAGATAAGTATGACGCCATGGTGATGGTGGATGAGTGCCACGCTACCGGATTCATTGGTAAAACCGGCCGCGGCACCATTGAGTTGAAGAATGTATTGGGCAGAGTGGATATCATTACCGGAACCTTGGGTAAAGCACTGGGAGGTGCAATGGGTGGTTTCACAACGGGCCGCAAAGAAATTATCGAACTATTGCGTCAACGTTCACGTCCATACCTCTTTTCAAACTCACTTGCTCCGAGCATCGTGGGAGCAAGCATTGCCGTATTCGACTTGTTGAGCAGCACAACGGAATTGCGCGATAAACTGGAGAGCAACATTCATCAGTTTAAGACCGGAATTAAGGCCGCGGGTTTTGATATCAAAGACGGCGATTCTGCCATTGTTCCGGTAATGCTGTACGATGCTAAGTTGTCGCAGGTATTCGCTGATAAGCTGCTTCAGGAAGGGATTTATGTCATCGGATTTTTCTTTCCGGTTGTTCCCAAGGAGCAGGCCCGTATACGCGTTCAATTGTCGGCGGCACATGAACCGGAGCACATTGAAAAGGCCATTGCAGCATTCACGAAAGTTGGAAAGGAGCTCGGAGTCATTCAATAGTGGCCGATAATGCTATTACGCGCGCCGCAAGAGGAAACGGCAATCATTCGGATAGTTGGACAAGGGTTGGCAGGCAGCTCCCTGGCTCTGCGATTGCATGAGTTGGGGTACAAGGTGCACTTGTACGACAACGGCTACCTAACATCATCGAGCAAGATTGCTGCGGGCATGTGGAATCCACTATCCTTTGTAAACCTCAAGCGCTCTTGGATGGTCGACCGTCTGCTGCCGGAAATGGCAGCGACCTACACCCGACTCGAACAGCTTTTGGATTGCTCATTTTATCACCCTAAAGCGTTACTGCGTATTTTTCCTGATGCAGGTTCGGCCAATAGTTGGGAGGAGAAATCGATTCATCCGGAAGTTGCTCCCTACATGGAATCCGAAGTTCCTGCCGATGCTGAGACCCATTTTTTCCTACCGCATGGAGGCGGTGTCGTGAAAGGGGCGGGTTGGCTCGATTTACCCGCATTCCTCGAAGCGACACGTTCCTTTTTTCAAGCTCGGCAAGCATTTCATGAATTGGAAATAGGTACTGCTCACATGACGGAGTGGCTGGCACAGGGCGATTATGTGATACAGTGCACAGGGTGGAAACCGATGGCGGATAGCCTTTGGAGTGAAGTACCCATTCATACGAATAAGGGCCAGGTCTTCACGTTGAAGGTGGATGGGCTCACAAACGAATACCTATCGAACTTTGGTAGATTCATGATTCCGTTGGGAGACGGCTTGTTCCGCACCGGATCAACATACGAGCACGGAGCGTTGGACATGCTTCCATCGGATGTTGCCAATGAAATTTTGGAAGATGTAGGCAACGCTGTTCGTCACTCCTTTGAAGTGGTCAACCACCAAGCGGGATTTCGCCCAACAACCATCGATCGACAGCCAATTGTTGGCATGCATGACATACATGCTCGTTTGGGCATTCTCAATGGATTCGGTTCACGTGGGGTGATGTTGGTGCCGTTTTTTGTTCAGCACTTCATTGAGCATCTCACAACCGGAGCACCTCTAATGAAAGAAGTGAATTGGAAGCGCTTCGAGGAACGGAGGAAGCGCTCCCAATAAAGCGATTACTTCGCGGCACCACCGGCAGCCGGTGCGCCTTTTAAGCTTGCTATATCGCGATCAAAGAAGTAAAGAGCCCCTTTATCATTGCCAATCAAGTTGAGCTGATCGAGGATATGATGCGCCAATGTTTCTTCTTCTATTTGCTCGCTAACATACCACTGCATGAAATTATGCGTGGTGTAGTCTTTCTCGCGCAAGCATACATCGACTACGTTATTGATGGCTGCTGTCACATTGTGCTCATGTGAAAGAAGGAGGTCGAAAATGGTTTTCAAATTCTTGAAGTCCTTGTCGGGTTGGCTTACACTAGGTATGATGGCCTTACCGCCGCGGTCATTCACAAACTTAATCAGCTTCAACATGTGCATACGCTCCTCGTCGCTGTGTGCATACAGGAAGGCGCTAGCACCGGGATATCCATTGATTTCGGCCCAAGATGCCATGGCCAGGTAAGCGTGTGAACTGTCCGCTTCCACTTTAATCTGATCGTTCAGTGCTTTTTCTACTTTCTTGTTGAGCATGTTGGTTATTTTTTGAAAAACAAATGTAACGACGTTTGGTTTCAATCAGGGTCGCATTCATTCCATGATTAATCATCAACACGGGGTGGTTCATTATCGGGACAGGTTCGCCATGAATAGCCGCAAACCCATCAATAGCTTTGGTGTTTCATGGTTTTTCGAGCAAGAAAATACGGACTCATATTTTGCTGGTGCACGGTATGGCTGCTGGGAGCATGGGAGGTTTCAGCGCAAACCATTCCCGATGACAACACAGTGGCAATTATTCGTGCCAACTATTTGTATCAGTTCGCCAACAACAGCGACTGGCCCGCTGAGCGCAAGAAGGGGCCGTTTGTTGTGGGAATCGTTGGAAACAACGATGTGTTCGATGTCATGGTTTCCAAGTATGCCTCCAAGCCCATAGGTAGCCAACTACTCAGTGTGGTCGGGGCAAATGAGTTGGCATCAGCACCGAATGTGCACGTGTTGTTTGTCGATCGCTCGAAGAAGGCTGAAATAGCAAAGTATGTAAAGGAGTACAAGGGGAAGGGAACGCTGGTGGTAACCAATTGGGAGGGCGCACTTGCGCAGGGTGCGCACGTTAATTTTCTCTCGATAGATGGGTCGATTCGTTTTGAAATGAATAAGACGGGAATGCAGGAAGCTGCTATTACACCCGGTGTAAAAATCGTACAATGGGCAATCCAATGATTTTACTGAAACATATCATCGTCGGCGTGGCAATCCTGTTCTGTGTCAACGGATGGTCGCAGCAACTTGTTATTACCAACGAAGCGGCCAAGCTTTGCCAGCAAATGAAACTGGATGCAGCGTTGGAAAAAAGCAATGCGTCGTTGGCCGATAAAACAGAATCTACCGATGCCTATGCTTGGTACGTGAATGGCTTTATTTTAAAGGAGATTTACAAGGATCGTGAGTATGGATTGCGGAACAGTCGCTATCGCGAAGATGCTGTGAAGTCGTTTGCCCGCTCCATGGAATTGAAGAATGCAGAACAGCATCTTGCCATGACACGGCTGGCGCTCAAATACCTTGCATCCACCTATTACAACGATGCATTGCAAGCAGCACAATCGATTGCGGATGATGGTGAACAAGAAGCCAACCGATTGTTTGAAGCATTCGAAAAATGGATGCCCATGGCAGAGCCCGGAGTTTCGATGACGGGTTACAGAAAGGAGTTCACGAAATCCATCGGTCAACGGTATTTCAGCTTGTGGCAGAGGGATACGGATATCCCCGATTACAGGGACAAGGCAATCGCTCAATACGAAAAGATTTTGAAGTATGATTCCGCTGATGTGGATGCATACTACAACCTATCCGTAATTCACTACAACCAGGCTGTTTTCATGTACCGAAAAATCAACCATGAAACCGATTTGTTCGATATGATGACCATTCAGGAATCGGCCGCAAAACTCATTCGTGAAGAGGCGCTTCCTCTGATGGACAAGGCCTATGCGCTTGCTCCGGAAAAAGGGGAGATCGTAAAAGGCAAGATTATTTTGCACAGGGCCCTCGATCATGAGAAGGATGTTGAGTACTTCAAATCGGAGGTAGCACGCCTGATACGCGAGGGAAAAATTACCGCCGATCCTAAGAAATAAAGAAATTGAAAGTAAGACCTTCCATATCGAACAAACTGAGGTTTGGTTTTGGTCTTTACATT
>JBKCGW010000011.1:0-19272 GCA_046303175.1 Flavobacteriales bacterium | reverse complement strand
AGTGGAAGGTGATAGTTACATCGGTCGCACGCAGTTCGATTCACCCGAAGTAGATAACGAGGTAATCATTCCCAAAGCATCCGGCTATTTGCGCGTAGGTGATTTTGCTGATGTGCTCATTCATTCTGCGGAACATTATGATCTTCATGCTTTGCCTGTTAATCATTCGTGAGAATTTAGACGCACTGCTGCGTCGGATGGGAAGGGGTGGACGCACAGCAGTGCGTCCTTACAATTTCACTAATTCACTATTACACTAATTCACTAATCATATGAACTTTACAATCGGATCTAAGATCACGCACCCAACCTACGGAGAGGGAGTCGTTTTTGGCATGGATGACCACAAGTATCGCGTCTATTTTCGCGAACATGGGGAAAAGGAATTGGGCAAAGCCTACGATGGCTTCAACTTGATAGAACCCGGGCAGGCCATGACTTCAACGGTTGAATTGGAAGATGTGGTGGATGCGGTGAAGAATGTATTCGATATGTATTACGAGGTAACGGATATAGTTGATTTGGCCGATAAGTGGGATGGAGGAACTCTTCTGATTCAACCCAAAGACACCTCGCTCAAACCGAAGGAAGTGCCGATCGACAACTTCTTCCATAAAATTGTCATGCTGCGCGATCGTTTGCGTGTGCTGGAGCAGAAAATCAATGCGCATGCAAAGCTCACGGATTCCGATAAGGTGGAGATGCAGCAATACATCACACGCATTTACGGATCACTCACCACGTTCAATGTGCTTTTCAAATCGAAGAACGATTGGTTTGTGGGTGAAAGCGGCAAAGGCGAGTCTGAATAATCCCTGCCTACAATTAACAATTGTGTATAACGAATGTGGATGGCTTGTGTGAAACATGCTGACCTAAGTCGTGGCTTTTTTTTCTAATGGATGCTACTTTCCCATTGCCTTTCAATGAATGGCAGCGTTTTTCATAGGAGAATCGTTTCTGAATCCACGCGGGAAGAAGTTGTTGATTTGGGTTCAATCGTTCAATTGAGATATCGAAAACCTGTTGACCCTCTATTTTGGTTGATATGGACAACAGCATTTAGCTCATGGCTAATGATTCGTGAAATGGTTGGCATACGTCAGCCATCGGTCATATGGCGGAAGTTTCGGCAGTAAAATTCCGAATGCCCTGAAAGGGAGAAAAGAGCAAAGGTTTAGATTCTCGAGTAGGCGATTGATATCCTGCAGTAACCGAGGCCCGTGTGGATTTTTTATTTGGTATGGGTTACCGGTCCCGCGTTTCTTTGCAATATGAATACGGCCATCGCTCTACCCGTAATGGAAACCTTTTACACCGTTCAGGGAGAAGGTGCTTTTGCGGGCGCGCCTGCCTTTTTCATTCGCTTGGCCGGATGCGATGTCGGATGTGTTTGGTGTGATGTGAAAGAGAGTTGGGATGCCGCTAAACATCCATTACGAACCATAGAGGATCTTATACAAGAAGTGAGTGATGCCGGTGCTACGTTGTGCGTGATTACGGGTGGAGAGCCTACGTTGCATAATTTGTCCGAACTAACAGCATCCCTGCGATCACGCGGTATTCGAACCCATTTGGAGACCTCAGGTACACAGCCGTTAACCGGTGAATGGGATTGGATTACCTTCTCTCCGAAAAAATTCAAGGTGCCCCTGGCTGAGTACTTTGAGAAATCGCACGAATTGAAGGTTATTGTCAATCATACGAGTGACGTCGAATGGGCGCAGGGCCATGCAGAGAAAATGTCGGCGGAAACCATCCTCTACTTGCAACCCGAATGGGAGAAGCGCGAAGCGATGCAAAATCTCATTTTGGATTTCATACGCAAAAACACTCGCTGGCGTATTTCAGTGCAAACGCACAAGTACCTCGGAGTGGATTAACTACTTCTTCTCGTACAGCAGAATTTCCTTATTCCCGTTGACATCGATACTTCCGCGAAACATGCCGGTGGTTGTGAAAGGCATGGCAATATTTCCCAGCGTGTCGATAGCAATGCATCCTCCTCTGCCTTTTATACTCTTGAGTTTTCCGTGAATAGTTGAATCGCTGGCTGCAACCAGTGAGCGATTTTGATAGCGAACCTGCGAGGCGATTTCATGTGCCACATTCAAACGAATGAAATCTTCACCTTTTCCCGTGCAGCTCACGGCGCATGCGTCGTTGTCGGCGTATGTGCCACTGCCGATGAGCGGCGAATCGCCAATACGACCGTAGCGTTTGTTGGTTAAGCCGCCCGTTGAGGTTCCTGCTGCGATATTTCCATTCATGTCGAGTGCAACACAACCTACCGTCCCGAATTTGCCTTCGCGTGCTGCCTTGGAAGAGTTGTCGGCTTTCGCTTTTCCGGAATGGTCGAGCTCGGTCTTATCGTCTTCCAATGCTTCCTGCAACTGGTCCCAACGGTGCTGCGTGAAGAAGTAGGCTGTGTCAACCATTTCAATGCCTTGCTCTTTGGCAAATGTTTCAGCACCTTCGGCATGCAACAACACAAACTCCGAGTGTTGCATTACTTGCATGGCTGCTTTGATGGGATTTTTGATATGACGCACGGCTGCAACCGCGCCGCACTCCAGGTTGGAACCATCCATGATGGACGCATCCAGTTCATTGCGCCCTTCATGCGAGAATACAGCCCCCTTGCCTGCGTTGAAGAGCGGACAATCTTCCAACACAACGATGGCTGCCTGAACAGCTTCCACTGCAGTGCCACCTTGAGCCAAGATTGCTTTTCCGGCTTCGAGTGAAGCATCCAGCGCTTGCTTGTATTCCTGCTCCTCTTCCGCAGTGAGTTTCATTTTCACCAGATTTCCTGCGCCTCCGTGAATAGCAATGGCATATTTTCCTTTCATGTTGTTGCTCTGTTGTTCTGTAGTAGTTGAGTTGCACGCAATAAGAGTGCTTAATGCGAGAAAGATGAATAATCGAATCATGGTATGCTGATGGAAGTGTTTAAGCCCAACACAAAGTACGTGTTGTTACCTGATGTCCGTTGAAGTTGTTGCTGAATTTGATAATACACATCAAAGCGTATAAAGTCGTTGTAGGTGTAGTTAATTCCCGAAGCGATACGGAACTGATCAATGCCTTTTCGACTTGTATGATTCAATGGAATAAGCACTTCACCCGATGCATAGGCCGACCAGTAGTAGTTGAAACGGTAACGCAGTTGAACACGGTCTCGATTATACCATCGAGGGTTTTTATAATTGTCGTCGAAGTATTCACCATAAACCAATTGTTGCACACGGTTGCGAACACTCACACCGAACTTTCCAAAACTCTTGCTCCAACTAATGGTGTGATAAAACAATTGACGCCGCTCGTATTGGTTGTCTAATCTTCGAAAACGAATGTTGCGCGAATGAATTTCTGTTGTGAGATTTCGATTGATGTGATAAGCGGCACCAACATCGGAGTAGGCAAACCACATTTCACGCATGTTTTGATTGAAGCTTGCTTGCGACCCCAGCGAGAGTTCCCATGCACGATGGATGCTCTTGGAAACTTTGATCCCCGTTTGACAAACAAAGTCACGTTGTTGTGCGCGCAACAGAGTACTCGTTGTCATCAACCAAAGAAACGCTATGCAATGGATTGCCTTCAATATTCGTATTGATTGATTTTTTCGTAGATGACCTCTCCCTTCGCATTCAAGGTTTGTTTCTTGGTTAACATACCTCGCGAATCGTATGAATAGAAGGTTTGCTTTTTTAGTTCGCCCTTCTCATCGTAATGTACTTCACCGGTTTTGTCGTCGAGGTTGTTGTACGAGTAGGTAATGCGTTCTTGAAGCATACCGTTCGTGTGGATTTGTTTTTCAACGAGGTGATTCCATCTGTCATACTGCTGCTTAGTCACTGTTGTTTGATGCTTAACAGAATCTACAACTGTATGCATCGTGGTGCGTCCTTTTCGGTTGTATTCAAAATACTCGGCCTCCACGCAGATACTATCGCCATTGAATCGAATCACAGATAATTCGCGGCCTTTCTTATCATAGTGCGTGGTTACAAACTCGATGATACGTTTGTCTTTTTGCACCGACTCAACGCGTGACGATATAGAGACAATTTTGCGCGCACGAATTCGCTTATCCTCTTGCGAATGGCCGTGCAAGTAGAGAAACGTGAGCGTGAGTAGAAGGATTAGTTTACTCATGGCTCAGCAACAATATTGATGCGTTCTACTTCAACGACTTCATCGCGCGATTCAATAGTGATCTTGCGAATTACGGGTTCTTGCCCCGGCACGGATTGAGGGTTGAAGGTGTATGCGTAAATGGTGTAATCGCCGGGATATAGATACGAGAAGCGGAAATCGCCATTGTAATCGGTTTTCACACGCTTATCAAACCCGGTGTTGTCGCCGTAAACGATGTACACATATACATCCGCTCCGGCATAGTCAGCAACGGTGTCGGTGAGTGAACCATTCAATTGATAGGTCCATACCGTTCCTTTAATCTCTGCATCGCCGCCAACTCCGGCTTCTTTTTTGCATGAACTTACAAGCAGTGCAAGTGCTGCAATCATAATGGTTATAAAGGATTTCATAGTTCTATGGTTTGGTCTATTGTTAAGGAAGCCGGTATATGTTGCGAAACAATAAGGATGAGTTGCTTGGGTCTGATTTCGTTTAGCATTCTAGTCATGTGACTTTCCATTTCATGTGTGAGTCCACCAAACGGATCATCGAGTAATAGTATGGGTTTTTTTGTAAGGAGTGCCCGAGCTAGCAACAACATCTTGCGTTCGCCCGATGCTAAATCGCTTCCTTGTGGTTTAAGCGTTCTGTCCAGGTAGGCCTCTGACCCTTCTTCTGAGCATAACTGCAATTGAAACAGCAGCTTTGCGACATCGGCACGCTTCGATTCATTTCTGCTATAGGAAATGCTCTCAAAGATGGATTTTCCGATGAGCGGATAGTCTTCACTAACGATGGTAACAATCTTCCGTAAATCGTGAACTCCGATTGAATTGATATCGTGTTCCCCAATGAATATCCGACCCGATTCGCACGGATACAGTTTCAGAAGCAGTTTCAAGAGCGTGCTCTTACCGCTTCCTGATGGTCCTTGTATTCTGTGAATATGCCCTGCTTGCAATTTAGCGTTGATATGAAACAACTCGCGGTCCGTATCGAATCCGTATCGAAGTTCATTGAAATGAATAGAAGGGTTGCGCTTGATATCTTTCAAGTCGAGTTGTGTATGCTGAACCTCCGATTCCAGGTTGAGCAAGCGTATGAAGTGCTCAAACGATGCGCTTCCGGAACTTCGAATGGAGGGAACACGAAGCATTCTCCGATAGGCGCTCTGCATGTACAGCAGCATCAGAATGAAAACTAGCAACGTTCCTGCTTGTATCTGCGGTTGGATAGCGGGTAGGGTAGAGAGATAGAGAAGAAGTCCGATAGCTATGAAAAAAATGACTTGCGGTGCCGTCTTGTTGATGGAGTTCAAATTGTGGTACCGAATGTTCGCGCTTAGCAAATTGTTGTTTCGATTAACGAACTTTTCCTCTTCGGGATGAATTCTATTGAAGGCTTTAATCGTGGTGAAGGCGTTGAAGCGTTGCTCTATAAATCCGATGAGGTTAGATCGTGCACTACGTCTCTTTTCATTGGGTGCTTGCAGTAAGTTCGAAACGACTTTCATGAGTAGTGCGCTGAATATAAAAATAGCCACTAAAACAAATGTTAGAATGCTGCTCAGGCTCATGAGAATGCCCAGTGCTAGCAGCAGAAAGATCAAGTCGGAAAGTGGCTTGATTATTCCCTTTGAAAGGAAGAGTTGAATCGCTTGCTGGTCGCTGCTGTAGCGCAACAGGTATCGGCCGTTAGGACGTGACTGAAAGGCAGTGTACGTGTGATTCAGTTGTGAGTGGAAGAGTTGATATCGCACGTAGTGACTGAATCGCTCTTCCAGTTGTCGTATTCCAGAATTTTCAATCCAGGATGAAATACCCTTCACAAGGATAAGCGTGGCGAAAAAAAGGAAAAATGCGGACAGGTCACTGAGAACCAATCCGAATTTTTCCAATAGTTTGCCTTTACCTGAATCATCGTTGAAGGCTATCTGATAATAAGCGCCGATGCTTAAGGGCAGCAGTGCACTAGTCAATGAACTTACTATAGCCGATACCAGCACCAAAGCGACTTTGCCTTTGTTGTTTCGGACAAATCGTTTGATTATGATCGGCCGTGTGTAGTTCATGAAACAGCTGCATGCATTTAGCCCTCGAAGATACTATTTAATTCACCTGTCATGATTTCATCGATGGTATGAACCGGCACTTTCATGCGAGTGCGTACTTCTTCGATCAGAAGCGGACTCATCGTAAAACGACCGCTGATCATGCAAGGCTTGATTCCCATTTCATTGAGCACCTGAAGACCCGCCATTACACTTAAGCTGTCGCCGCATGAAAATACGGTGTTGTGAATGGTCTTCATGAAGTCTTTATCGTTGAGCAAGAAAGATGTTTCGCGCTGGAATAATCCGTCGGCGATTTCCATCACGATATACGACGGCTTGTGCTCTCCAATCTTGTTGAGCAAGGTTTGATATATGTCCAGGATGGTTGCCTTCTCCACCAAATAGGTCGATGGAAAACCAACGTTGCTGAAGTCCATCGCGATATCTGCTCCGCAGTCGGAAACGTAATCAATATCTTTCGAGTAAACCGTGCCGGTAAGCTTGATGAACGCAACTTGTTTGCCTGTTGTTTTCAGTCCGCGAGCAATGTGGGCTGCGGTCGTAGTTTTTCCGCTATCCATGGTTGAACCGATGGATAGAATAATCTTGGCTTGATTGGGCACTTCACCGGTGAAGGGCACGCGTGTTTGATTTCTGAACAGGGTATTAATAACCGAACCATCACTTTCGCAGCAATAACCAACCAACGTAACTGTGGTAGGTTCGTAATCTTCCAATGAAGCATTTTTTGTTCGCACGATACCTACAACCCCTCCTGCTCCAATGATGTGGTAAACATCCAACGGTTCGTCCGGAACGTAACCCTCGTATTGCGATGTAGCATATCTGTCACCAAACGCAGCCAGGATATAATCACCATCGAAAATGCTGTGTGAGCGCTTGTCAATGCATTGCAAGCTACTGTGACGGTCCACCTCCAGCACACGGAAGAGGCCCACATCTCCGGCTTTTGGTTTGCGTGTGCTTGCAAGCGATTCGTTTACGGTGTATTGTTCAACGCCTCTCGTTACGATGGTTTGTTTAATGCGCATGTTAGTATTTGATAAATCGTTTTTGTTCTGATGCATGGGCTCCCACTTGAATGGTATAAACACCACTTGGCAGTTCCTCTATGGAACAGGGAGTTATTTTATTCTTGAGGTGGATGGTCTGAACGAGACGACCGAAACTGTCATAAATCGCTGCTGATGTTCCCAAAGCAGATTCAGCAGCAACAATATTTATCTGTTCTCGTGCAGGATTAGGATAGATAGAAATGTCGGAGTGTATGGCCTCGGTTAGTCCCACGGCAACATCGTAGCTTTGAACGAGGATATCGCGTTGTGTGGTCGTTCCCCATGAGCTTCCTGTCACGATTAACTTATTGCCAAGAGTATAGAGGTCGTTGGCAATGTTCAAAGAGTCGGAGCCTGAGTAGGAGAGGGATTGAGCAATCGTACCTGTGTTTCCATCCAACGCGAGGAGAGTTAGGTTGTAATGGATATTCTCGATTGTTCCTTGGTTCGAATGACACGCAACAAGAACGTTGCCTTCTGAGTTATAGGTGATGGCATCACCGATATCATCTAATCCTGCTGGTGCGTTGTATTGATTTTCCCATACCAGATCACCGACTGCCGAATACTTCAGTGTCAAACCATCGAACGAATAATTTGGGGCGCTTTGCGTAGCAATTGATCCGATTACAGCAACATCGCCTGAGCTGTTAACGGTGATTTCTTCTGCAGTGCACAACGTGTTGTTGGAGGATGCATAGGTTCTGCTCCATGATTCAGTTCCTGCGCTGCTCACTTTGATGATTCGAACATCCGATGCGTCAGGATTACCAACAGGATGAGAATCTGCCAAGAGATACAGATTCTCGTCAGCATCCATAACGCTGCTTTTGAATACTTCTTCTTGTGCTGAGCTATAGGTGTAGATCCACTGTTGAGCACCGGAATTGTTGTACTTAATCACTACTATATCGTCGTGTGTTGCATTCCATTTGTAACCACTCACGTATACACTGCCGCTTGCGCCTACATGAATTTTACGTCCTCGATCAATGCCGATGCTGCCTGCATGAGTAGTAGACCACATCAGAGCTCCATTGCTATTGTATTTCGCGGTGAAGATTTCGTCGTTTGTAAGAATGGGGGAGGCATCAATGTCTGTTTTGCCGGTGATGTAAATGTTGCCCTGTCCGTCGGTAGCCACATCGTAGCTTCGATCTGATTCATTCACATTGCTATTGTAGGTGGCAGTCCATGCAGCGGTACCGGCCTGAGAATATTTTTGAATCGTGATGTCGGATCCTGTTCCGGAGTTTTTGGTATACCCTGATACGATGATGTTACCGGAAGCATCGAATGTCATTGCATTCGCTTCTTCATCACTTCCAAATAGAGTTCCTGAGAGCTTGCGTGTCCAAAGTGTATCGCCGGCGCTGCTGAGTTTCATTAGGAACATATCGCGATCCGTGTCCTTGCCAACGGAATAACCGCACACGTAGATGTTACCGTTTCCATCTGCCATCACTCTGCGAGCATTGTCGCAATTGTCACCGATTCCATTCCAGAGATTGCTGCTAATGACTGTTCCTTGTGGGCTGTACTGTAATAGAATCGCATCACGCTGTGCATCCGTGTTTTCCGATGAACCCGCTATCCATGCATTGTTTAGAGCATCCAGCAAACAGGTTGCACCTAAATCCTCTCGATTACCAGCTGATGCATACGTTTGGGTCCATTGCATGGTGCCGTTGTTGGAATAGTAAACGCTGGCGATGTCGTTTTGAATGGCCGCAGTGGCTGATGCATCCGAGTAACCTGTAACCAGCACTTCTCCTGTCGGAGACAAATCAATATCCTGAACGATATCATCGGCAGCTGTCGGGTTGTCGTACGTTGCTGTCCATTGCTGCGCGCCGGTGGCTGCATATTTTACAACACGGTAGTTGTAGTTCAATATGGCAGAGGCGTTACCATCGCTGCGTCCTGCGATTGCAAAGGTGCCGTCTTCGTTTACGTCCATAACGTCGGCGCGATCATCACCCACGAAATCATAGGCCACGTTGAATTGCAGTTGGCCTTGCTCATTGTATTTGATGGTTCGGAAATCGTCGTCGTTCCCGTTGTCGCTTCGACCTGTGACATATATGTTGTTGCTATTGTCTACTCCCATGGCACTGATACGGTCCGTGCCGCCGTTATCGAATTGCTGTAGCCAAACTTGATTGCCATTGCTGTCGTATTGAATAGTGCAGTAGTCATCGTCGCCGCCATTATCCGTGCGACCGGCCACTACAATATTTCCGTTTGTGGTTGCTGCAATGCCAAGTGAACGATCTGTGCCATTGCCATTTCCGTTGTAACGCTTAACCCACTGCTGTGTGCCTGAAGAAGAATACTTAATCGTTAGAAAATCGTCGTTTATTACGCTGCTCGGATCGCGGTCGCTTTCTCCTGTTACATACACATTTCCTTGAGTATCGATAGCGATGGCACGTGCTTGTTCGTATTGATTGAACACGGCATCGTTGTAGTGCGCACCCCAAAGCGAGTCACCACTTTCATTCAATGCAAGCGTGAAAAAATCGAAACCCACACCGAGATTGCTCATTTCGCCGGCGGCGTAGATAGTGCCGTTCTTATACGTAATCGCATAGGCGATGTCGGGTCCTTGACCACTGCCATGCCACGATTTTGCCCACTGCAACTGACCGGAAGCATTGAATTTGACAACCAGGAAGTCAGCATTTTCGTCTGACTTATGCGTGTAACCGGCTAGGTAAATGTTCCCACTAGGATCATTTGTAGAACATGTGTAACGATCTGAATAGTCGCCTTTACCATTGTATGTGGTGGTCCAACTTTCAGTGAATTGCGCCTGAACAGACGACGATAGAAAAAGAAAAATGTAGAGGAAGTACTTCATGTGATGGGAATTCAAGTAATGGCTAAGGTTGTGAAAGGGACAAACTCTATGATTTTAAGTTCAAAGTTTACTCAGGCCTTTTTGAGGTCAGTGTCATGGATAACAGCGGCAAGGGAATCCGCTATTGGACTTTGCAAGTAGAGTCTGCTAATAATTTTATATCGAAAAAGCAAACAGGAAACGATTGTCATAGATACATGGAATAAGTGCACTTGGCATGCATTCCATACAGCTTAAAAAATAGATTTCTTGGGTTACATCAATGAATTATTCCTCCGGAACTTCCCTTGGTTTAACAACCGAGAATATCCTGGAGACGTTAAAGCCAAACTGAATATATCCTTCCGCCCAATTACCCGTTGTTTCGGTGATGAACCCCTTTTCGTTCATGGGTTTGCTGTTGGTGAAATGCAGCTGAAATACGTGACCTCCCGTTTCGATATCGAAACCGAGTGAAAGTGAGTTCTTGTAGATTGGATCGAGTTGATTGCCTGGAACGGGAACCCATTCGAAGTTGAAGGAGGAACGCTTGGTAATCTTGTATCGACCCCCCATACCCAATGCATAGATGTCATTTGCTTGGGTTGAATCTGCAACCAAATTGCGATGAACCAAGGTCGGTGAAATCTGAAGCGATAACGCATCACTCACCTTGCGCGCGATGAGCAATTGATGGCAGTAATAGAGCCTTGAAGAGAAGTAATTTTTTCGATCCGGATTCTCGAAAGGAGTGGTGCGGACAACAGCTGAAGAAAACCAAGAAATAGTTACCGGTACATTCCTTAGTCCTGAGGACTGGCGAATGATTTTGTATTTCACGAATGCATCAATCTCCTTGTTCACGTTCGAACGGCCAAAACCGGCCATGAGCTTGTCGGTTACGCCGTATTCAAATCCAAGTCGCATGTAGGCTTGATCCAATCCCCATAAGTCCTGCGCCCCGGAATTGATAGTTCCGAATCGGTGCGAAATGCGAAAATCGAGATGCCCTGCCGCGGCATTTTCCACCGAGTGCATATTGATGACACGAGTCGATTTAAATGTTGCGATGGTGTAGTCGAGTGTGGGTTCATCTTCCCCCAAAAGCGAAAGAAGATCCGTCGTGTCTTCCTGGGCAGAAAGGCTTTGAAACAAAAACAGAGCTGATACAATCAGCCCTGTTTTGAAAATTTTTCCTGTGATCAAAGACATTATTTTTTCAATTCGGTAAGTGTCGATTTGCTGGTTATCTCAATAACGTTAGAGATATTGTCTGACTTGTCTCCAGGGATCTTCACGTCGAAATCGCTTGCCTTGATGGTAAACTTGGCATCGGTTTCGATTTTGCCGCCACCCACTACAAACGTTGCATCTGTGCTAACAGGTTTTGTTACCCCGTGCATGGTAAGGTCACCAACTACTTTAGCCTTGTAAGTGCCCGCCATCGCAACATTCACGGCTGCCGGGTTTTCCAATTTGCCCTTGAAATTGGCCTTCGGGAACTTATCACTCTCGATGTAGGTTTCATTGAAGTGCTCACCCATAAACGCATTTTCGAAAATGAATCCCTTTACAAGAACGGCAATTTCGATGGCTCCGGATGTTGCGTCATACACGATAGATGACTTGTTATTGGTTGCTTCGATTTTTTCGAGTTTAGCGTTCGAGAAGAATCGGATGGTTCCGTCTTTGGTGAAGAATTTTTGAGCATTAATAGCACTAGCAGTCGCCAAAAGTGCACCGAGGAAAAACAGTTTTTTCATAGTATGTATTTATTTAGTATTGGTAACTACAACGCCCTGATTCAATTGAACTTCACCCATGATGTCGTTCAAAAAGCCGTTGCAGATTCCTTTCACTTCAATCATCGTGCCTGCATCTTGCTGCGGTGCGGTTGCACCGGCCATTAGCGTTACACTTACCGTATTCATAGGGTCTTCGGTGTTCAACACTACTTGTGTATTGCCGGATGCATCCGTGCTAATCGATTGAACTTCTCCGTTGATTTGGATAACCTTGTCCTTGTACTTTGTCCATGCTGCCGGTTCGTCTGCAGAAAATTCCGTGTAGAGCTGATTTGCGGTAACGGTTGCAAATGGCTTTTCATCTTCTGCTGTGCGATGCGGTTTGTTCCACAGGAAGTAGCCTACGCCGGCAGCGATGAGTAATCCAACGATTACGAGTATGAGTATTTTTTTCATGTTATTGAGGATATCCGTTTTGTTGCCAGCGTGTGAAAGCTTCTTTGTCGCAAGTGCTCAACCCCCCTGAAGGCGGCATAGGTGCACCCAGTGAGCAAGTTTCCCCTTCCACAATGCGACAAACAATTTCTTCTTTCCACGTATTCACATCGGTGAATGAACCCAAGTCCGGACTTTCTCCGGCGCCGTGGCAACTCACGCAATTGTTGTTGATTATCGGGGCAAGACGAACCGTGTAGGAAGATGTGGTATCAGGACAGGAAACCGCAACTCCATACAAATACGCTTCATTGTCATAGTAGCAGGCTTGCATCCATAGGGTGCATAAGATGATGATGGAGAAGGTGCGTAGTGGTTTCATCTTATTAGTTGTTGGGAGCACCGGCATCAATCCATGACTGAATGCGCTCCTTGTTGCATGTGCTGATGCCATCCGATAAAGGGGGCATAATTCCGCCGATTCCATTGATTCGATCCATCAGATTACCCGATAAGGCGGCCGATTGAATTTGTGCGTGATTCGTCAGTAATAAATTTCCTTCGGGATTGCTGCCGCTATGACAACCTGTGCAGTTGTTCTCGATGATGGGAAAGATGGCTGCATTGAACGTAAAGGTTGTGTCGCATTCGGAACAGCTATTATTCAATGCTCCTTGGTTTATCCAATTTGAAATGATGGTCATCTCTTCTTGTGTAAGGGGAGTGGATCCCGGTGGAGGCATGATTTTATCCGGATCGGTTTCGTTGATGGCATCATCCCAAAGTTCGCTGTTGCCAAGAGAGAAGGGCTCAACGTAGTTCATGATCTGGCTGTAGTTCGTCAATGCGATGCCATCGTTGTCGTTGGTTGCGGTATTATGGCAACCGGCCATTGAGCAGTGTGAGAGTATGATGGGTAGAACCGAATTCGTGAAATAGGCTGTGTCCGTGCTACAAGGATTATCAGCTGTATCAATAGGATTCACGCCTCCACTACCATTGCCACCATTATCATCGCCATTTACATCGAGGATGGTTTCAGGATGGTGTTTGCATCCTATTACCCCAGTAAGAATAAGGGCGAAAAACAAGATAAGATGTGTCAAGTTGAACTTTTTCATGACGCTCATAGCAACGCATCAAAATTAGCTAAATTGCCTTCGGTGTTGAATTGACATAGATCAACTTTTTAACACCTGTGGTGCCTGTTTAATGAAAGTTGAAGCCTGGATGAGTGCTTCGAATAAGCCAGAAATCGAACGTGCAATTTCGACTGTAAGGTCCTTTTTACAGGCCTAGTAACTTGCCGAAAATCCAATCGTCGCTGTGCAGTTCGTCAGCTCAAGTATGTTGGAAGGATTTCCCTCTTCCACCAGTAGTGCATTGAAGGTGCATACAATCTGTTTGGCACTTTTTCCTTGAATGCCCTGCACAAAATCGGAGATACTAATTATCTCGAATGACGAATTTCCGCCTTCATTACCCGGATTCACGGAAGTATAGGTTTTACCATCGAATCGATAGGCAAGAAAAACCCTCTCATAGTTGGGTGTGGGAGTGTTCCAATCCACGTGAATGTGCGGTGCGGGCATGATGTGTTCCTCTTCATCGCATTGCGAATTCACAGGAAATCCATGATTGAATTGAAGTGAGAAGGATCCTGTATTTCCTGATTCATCGTGGATGAAAAACAATTCGATACGGTAAAGTTGATTTTGCGGAATATCTAGTGTAATGGTTTCCTGCTCACTTTCCGAACCATTGATGTCCCAATGGGTAGCGCGTAAATCAGGTAATTCAGGGAAGTACACCTTTATACGCTGTTCTTCACCGGGATCATTCTCCAGAATTTCATACAGAAATGGTGCAGAAAGACGGATGTGATCTCCGGCGTAAACCGTCTGATGAATATGGATTTCGTTTTCACTCTCATTTCCTTCCATTTCCATTTCGAATTGGGTTGTAATCTCTTGGATTCCGGTTGATGTGAACTCGAATTCAGTTTGGTTGACGGATGTAGTGTTGGTAGCAGTAAACACGATGTCATCAGCATCTTGAACTTCACTCAGCCCCAAGGAGCAGCTGGTCCAAGCTGATGTGCTGGGCGTGGTGGCAAAAAGCAATTGGGGTGATTCAAAAATCTGGTAATCGGCGCATGATTGAGAGGTTTCATTCTCTTGGTCATTCACGGAAACGCTAAACACCGGATCGCAGCCGGTGCAGGAAGCTTGTATAAAATTACTAGCCCACTCCATGACACCAAATTTGTTTCGTTCTAATGAAGTCGTTTGTACCAATCCGTTTTGACCGGCGGAAATAGTGAACGGTTCGCCGTTACGAAAGCCCGAAATTGTGAGCGCGGGCGCTGCATCCAATGGTTCCTCGTAATCGTTGTGTTGGCAAGAGAACAAGGATGTAACTAGCAGGGCTATAACAAATATTCGGCTTTTCATCGAGTAAGTTTGAATTTCAAATAGCACGTTAACGCTGAGTTCTTGTGTATTTCTGATCCGAAATACGGTGCCTTTGTGATGTCAGTAAGGCCTTGATTGTATTGCAATCCGATCGATTTGTTTTTACCCAACGAATATTCGTATTGCAAAAGTAGCGAGTGTTGCAACGATTGATAACCACTTACATACCCTTTTGCGTTGCGAGTTTGGGAGGTTGGGTTTTCGAAGCTGGATGCGGTGCCGGTTTCGATGCGGTTGTCTGCGGTCAACAAATACGATGAATACCAGCCGGCACCCACACTGTGCCCCGGGGCTATTCGGTAGTTGATTCCTGCCGATACCCCTGTGTAGTACATACGATCTGTGAAATAGCGGTAGCTGGTTTCCGAGAATCCTTCTCCGTATTGTCGCTGCACCACCGTATATGGAGTTGCTTTGCCCGAAATCGTGAAGAACTGACCTTGCATCGAGGCAGAGAATCGGCCATTGAAGCGGTAGTTTGCCTCAAATCCGGCCATACCGTCAATGGGTTGGATGCTTTGATTGAAAGCATAATCAGCCCAAAGTTTCATGCCCAATCGCGCATGAATCGACCATTTTGAGTGTGGAATGATAATGGGACGGTTGGGGTGCAAAAAGAGATCCGCATGGATTGCATCTGCCGGCAGATAGGCAATGGGAAGCAAGGATTCTGAAATCTCTTCTGCTTGGTTTATCTGCGTTTCCTCTTCAGTTGGTTGATGATTGTTAGCTTTAGAGGCTTTCTCTACAATAGTGGCGGGCCTTGGAGTGCTCGCTGGTGTAATAGCAGAAATATTTTCTGCTATCCTTGATACATTGCTGCTTGAATTCGACAGCTGACCGGGCAACCCAACGCCACTACTCATCGGATCACCCATGTCAACTGCCTTGCTAGACCGGTCCTGCGTTGCCTCTAAAGATTCAACAGCGGGACTTGGCCTATGCTTTTCTATTGTTCCTTCGTCGGACTCCAAATCAATTGTGGACGAAGTATCGTTTGTTTTTCCTTCTTGGCGTTGTTCAATTCCGGAATCAGTTTTCTCAAGCTCAACAATTTCTCGTTGGTTGAGTCGTGTGAGTCCGATGGCCCCCCCGGCCAATAAGAGCAATATCGCAGAGGCAACGGACAGTCGCTTCCATAGAATGATACGCTTGTGCTTGCTATAACTTTCGAGAGCAGCATGCATATACTCTTCTCGGAATTCCAAGCCTTCCGGAATGAACTGGTCGTCGATATGTAGCTTTTCTTTGCTCATGTTTTGCCTGGTTTGGAGATTCCTAAGCCTTCCCTTATTCGGCGCTTAGCGTCGGAAAAATGCCATGCACTGGTTCCTTCACTTATACCGAGCATTTCCGAAATTTCATGGTGCGAATAACCGTCGATGGCAAACAAGTTAAAAACTTTCAACGTCATGGGCGGCAATTCCAATGCTTTCGACCGAATGGCTTCAAGCATTTCCTGCTGTGCTCCCGACAAGTCTCCCTCTTCGGTTTTTTGCATCATAAACTCCGGAAGTCCCACTCGGTTGCGGTCTTTCCAAACCTTATTTTTTTTGAATTCGTTGATGATTGTGTTGATGGTTACCCGCCTAGCCCACAGGTCGAAGGGAACTTCCGGCCTGTATTGCTTTAGGTTGAGCAGCACCCGCACAAAACCAAGATTCATGTATTCAACGGCTTGTTCCTTATCGGTAGCATAGCGCCAGCATGTGCCAATCAACTGCTTGTAGAGGAGCTGGTATAGCTCTCCTTGTGCGCGCCGGTCTTCCTTCAGACAGCGCTCAATCAGCAGTTGATCGATGCGATTTTCCAATGCAGTTAGACACTCGTATCGTTCAAAGGCTAGCGCATGTAGTTACCAATGACGGAAAATATCCGCTGAATACATTGAAATTACAAAGCCCGAAAACGATTCCTTGGGTTGGTTGGTAAAAAAAATCTGCAGTGGCGGCGCAAAAATAGAAAAGTAGCGACTTGGTGCAACTGCAGTGCGCAAGGAGTGTATACAAGCAGGGCTTCAATTGCCCCCTTGCCCCGCAAAGAATTAAATGTCCCAGGTCAGTTTAACTGTGTCGGATGTGGGATGGGCCTGACAGCAAAGAATAAAACCTGCAGCAACTTCTTTATCGGTGAGGGCATAATTAGCATCCATCTTTACAGTGCCTTCCATGAGTTTGGCCATGCATGAAGTGCAAACACCGCCTTTGCAACTGTAAGGGGCATCGACACCCGCATCGATAGCTGCGTCGAGTATGGTTTTGCCTTGAACGTCTAATTCGAAGGTTGTTTCGGTTTCGTCAATGAGGGTAGTTACTTTAGCCATGCTTACGGGTTGAAAGATTCAAGAATTTTTGCTTGCTGCTGCAAATCTAGGACATCCAGCTGCTTATCGACCACCTCGTTTTCAAGAATGAAAAAGGAGGCCGGGATGGTATAAATCCCCATCTCTTTCAACGAGTTGACACGAAGAAAGGTAATGCTTGCAGGCATGTTGGCGCGCATCACCTCAATCTTGTCGGGGGAGTCGTCGGTGATACAAAAAAAACGAACGCCAGTTTCAGCATAGAACGCATGTGTTTGCTTGAGCGTGCGCAATTCCTTTAAACACGGCCCACACCACGAGGCGTAGCAAATAACAATGCTGCTGTCGGACAGCAATGTGTTGAGTGGAACTCTCGCGGATTCGGCGGTCTCTACCTGAATGTCGGAAGGATTTATTTCAGGTGCTCTTCTATACCGCCACAAATAAAAAATGGCGGTCGCAACCAAAACAAACAGGAGTGTATACCTCGACTTCATTTCTTGCCTAGTAATTCAGCAGCTCGTTAATTTTTACTGCTACTTTTTCTGCGTTGGGAAGCATGGTCTGTTCCAATGTGCTGTTGAGCGGTATGGCGGGCAAACATTCGGAGCCGATGGTCATTACCGGCGCGTCGAGATGGGCGAAACACTTTTCACTGATGAGACCGCTGAGCGAACGAGCAAAACTGTTTTGCGCAGGCTCTTCGGTAACCACCAAGCAGCGATTGCACTTTCGAACGGCGGCAAAAACAGTTTCTTCATCCAGCGGATGAATGGTGCGCAAATCAATGATTTCAACCTGTCCGGGGAAATCCTTCGCAGCGGCTTTCGCCCAATAAACGCCCATGCCATATGTAATGACGGCTACACTGTCTTTATGGGTTGCTTGCTGAACGATGCGCGCTTTGCCCAGAGGAATAACATAGTCTTCCGATGGCTCGATGGTTCGTGCGTCTTCGGTTCCCTTCACCTTGCTCCAGTAAAGTCCTTTGTGCTCCAGTACAACCACCGGATTGGGGTCGTAGAAAGCAGCTTTCAAAAGCCCCTTCAAGTCGGCACCGGTAGAGGGATATACGATTTTAATACCACGAATATTAGCCAACACGCTTTCTACGCTGCTGCTGTGATAAGGTCCGCCGCTGCCGTACGCACCTATCGGTACGCGAATGACAGCGCTCACAGGCCATTTTCCATTGCTCAAATAATAACTGCGGCTTACTTCGGTAAACAACTGGTTCAGTCCCGGCCAGATATAATCTGCGAACTGCACCTCCACAATGGGTTTTAGTCCGGCGGCACTCATGCCCACCGTGCTGCCGATGATGAACGCTTCTTGAATAGGCGTATTGAATACACGGTTGTCGCCAAATTTTTCGGCAAGTGTCGCCGCTTCGCGAAACACTCCGCCAAGTCTGCGGCCCACGTCCTGACCATAAAGCAACGCCTCGGGGTGCTTGGCCAAAATCTCTTGCATGGCAAACAATGCAGAGTCCACCATCACAGTGGCTTCTTTGCCCGCTGGTTCACGCTCTCCGCGTTCTTCCGTAATGGGAGTAGGGGCGAAATCATGCATGAATAAATCGCTCGGACGCGGATCTTCTGCCGCGAGCGCCTGATTGTATTGCTCTTCAACCGATGCTCCTGCCTCGTCGGCAATCTTCATCAATTGAGATTCTTCAAATCCAAGGCCTTTCAGTTGCTTGATAAACTTTGGAAATGGATCGCGCTTTTGGGCACTTTCCAAATCATCGCGGTACCACTCACGGCGCACACCGCTGGTGTGGTGGCCAAGCAATGGAACTTTGCAATGGATCAGCCAAGGCCTTCTGTTTTTTCGGATGTCAGCCAGAATTTCATGCAGCGCTGTATAGCATTCCATGAAGTCGGTTCCGTCTACTTGCTTAACCCGTATGCCCGGAAATGCCTTGGCAAACGTGGCGGCATCGCCAAAGCGTATCTCTGAAGAGTGTGCACTGATGTCCCACTCATTGTCCTGTACAAAATATAAAATAGGCAGCTGCTTCAATGAAGCCATGTGAAACGCCTCACTCACTTCGCCTTCCGTCATGGCTGCATCACCTATGGAACAAACAACCACTGCGTCGTTCACTTCAGCCAATGCTTGTTGCTCTTTGTATTGAATACCCATGGCAACCCCCGTTGTAGGGATGGCCTGCATGCCGGTGGCCGAACTCTGGTG
>JBKCGW010000010.1:0-2591 GCA_046303175.1 Flavobacteriales bacterium | reverse complement strand
TGCTTGCATTGATTGAACCTCCACCTGCATTCCAGGTATAGGTGCTACCCTCCGTGTAAGGGTACCAATACAAGGTGTCGCAGAACGACTCCGGTATTTGGTATGAAGCACCACCTTCAATGGCATGCAGTTGCACATATTCACACGAACCATTGTCGATTGTAGCTGATGCGTTGTAATTACAAGCCGCAGCATCCATACCACCTTCTATTGGCTCAACAAATTCGCACGATCCATCGTCGCAACCTGCTTGCGGGTCGTAGTTGATGGCATCAGAATAGGTACATCCAGGGTAGGTGCAAGTCCCGTCATCAAGGGTAGCTGCCGGGTTGTAGACGCCAATGCATGCCGATGGATCTGTGCAACCGGCAATAACCACCACGCAGTTTTCATCGGTTTGTCCGTCGCAGTTGTTGTCGATGTTGTCGTTGCAGATTTCATCGAGCGCCGGACTTTGGAGCGGATCGTTGTCGTCGCAGTCACCCGGTTGAGAAGTATAGCCATTGGGGCAAGAGCATTCTTCAATGAAAATGAAGTCGTAACCAAATCCGTCGCCATCTTCATCGAGGTAGCAAGTCAAGAATGAAATGGTTTCCACCTCAATACTATCAACGGTTTCGCAAATACTACCGTTGGTCATGGTGACGAAGTATGTGCCTGCCTCTTCGATTTCAATGCATCCTTCTGTGGATAGCACCGCACCAATCCAGCTCCACTCATAACTATCGGCGGGCGAAGCACAAATGATGGCCGTTTGATCGCCACACAGTGTTGGACTAGGTGTTGTCAGTGCATTGGGTGCAAAAATGGTGAGTACAGTAACTTGTGCATTGCCGCTGCAGCCGCTTGCCGTCAAGCTCGTAACAGTGTACACGCCTTCAGTGGTTACGGTAATGCTTTGGCTGCTGGCGCCGGTGGTCCACAGGTATGCTTGGTTATCGGGCGCTGCAGTTAGCGTTAACGCAGATCCCTCGCAAATGAGTATGGTGTCCTCTGATAATTCAGTGTAGGAAGGGCCCGAAGCGATTATCTCGGTGCCCGCGCCATTTTCATTGTCTACAACGATGGTTTCGGATGTGCCGCTGCAACCCGATGAATTGGTTACCGTTACCCAATAGCTGCCTGCAGGAGCATTGATGCTCTGTGTGGTTGCGCCGGTGCTCCATTCGTAGGAAGCTCCTGCGCTTGCCGTGAGTTGAACGGTTGTATTCGGACAAATGTGCACGGAACCGGATGGTGTAATGGTAGGCACAGGAGCATTACCCGCATTTACCGTTGCTGTATTGGAAACGCTGGTGCAACCCGCATCGTTGGTGATGGTTACAAAATAGCTGCCTGCGTTCGATGCATTCAACAGAATGCTTTGAGTGGTTGCTCCATTGCTCCACTCATAGGTGTAGCCTTCTCCCGAAGTTGCTGTGAGAGATTCTGTATCACCCGGACAGATGATGAGGTTGGATGGCAACACATTGCTTGGATTGTTTTCAATGATGACAAGCGCAGATGTTTGTGATGGGCATACACCTCCGATTGCATAATTGATGGAATAGGTTCCTGCAGTGCTCAAGGATGGATTGATCGCACCGTTGGCGTTGATGGCAAGTCCTGTCGCAGGCGATGGAGTAAAGGTGCCATTGGATGGGCTAATTGCAGTGGGTGGTAGGTATTGATTTACGGATCTGCAGAATGGAGAGTCATAACTCAGTGTAGCCTGCACAAAGGTTTCTTCTTCAACAACTACTTGAGCGGTATCTGAGCCACAGCCTGAGGCGTCGGTCACGATGTAATAATAAACTCCCTCATTGTGCACAGAAGGGTTGTAAAGTCCGCCGGTCAAATTACCGCCCGGTCCGCTCCATGTTCCTCCCGTTTGCGGTGATCCGCCTAGGAAGCTGAATAGATTGGTCGACGGTGCAGTAGTGCAGAGAACGGTTTGTCCATCGGTGCCCGCATTGGGAGTGCTCACCGGCGACTGCGTGATGGTTATGGAAGCCGTTGCTTCGCAAGCGCCGTTTGTAATCGTGACGGTATAGGTTCCGGCTGTGGTGACGGTAGCAACCGATGCATTACCCAGACCACCGCTCCAAGAGTAGGAGTTACCTCCCGATGCAACCAAAGTGATAGCCGCAGTGTTGCAGCTCAAGTTGGTTGTATTGCTCAGGTTGGTTATCACGGCGTTTACGGCAGGACTCACGTTGATGGTTTGCGTAACGACTGTTGCGCACTGACCCGCGTTGGGTGTGAATACATAGGCCGTGGTTGACTGATTGTTGATTGCAGGCGACCAACTACCTACAATGCCGTTGTTGGATGTGGTTGGCAAAGCAGGGATGAATTCACCTTGGCAATACGAGTTGGCAATGCTAAATGCAGGCGTTACGCTTGGCAGAATCGATACCGTGATGTCGACCGACGAAGCGCATTCAGTCGCATCGGGAGTGAACGTGTAGGTTGTTGTTGTTTGGTTGTTGATGGTCGGTGCCCAAGTACCGTTAACGCCGTTGTTGGAAGTTGTCGGCAATGGAGGGAAAGCCGAGTCTTGGCAATACGGGCTTGGCGTGTTGAATGTAGGCACGACCTGAGGAGTTATT
>JBKCGW010000009.1:0-22088 GCA_046303175.1 Flavobacteriales bacterium | reverse complement strand
ATTTGCAATTTACCCAGCGGTGTAAACATGATCACCTCGTCGATGCGATTCAAGAATTCAGGTCGCAGCGATGATTTCAGCACAAGCAAAACTTCTGATTTTGTGCGCTCGAAAAGCTCTTCGCTTTCGGCATCCTTGGCCTTATCATAATTCTCCTGGATAATCTGCGAACCCAAATTACTCGTCATGATGATGATGGTGTTTTTGAAATTCACCATGCGCCCCTTCGAATCCGTTAGGCGACCATCGTCGAGTACCTGAAGCAATACGTTGAACACATCGGGGTGGGCCTTCTCAATTTCATCAAGCAGAATAACTGAATAGGGTTTTCTGCGCACCGCTTCGGTTAGTTGCCCGCCCTCATCGTAGCCCACGTAACCGGGAGGCGCTCCCACCAAGCGACTTACCGTATGGCGCTCTTGATACTCGCTCATGTCAATCCGCGTCATAGCGTTTTCATCGTTGAAGAGAAAATCGCTTAGTGCTTTGGCAAGCTCCGTTTTTCCAACTCCCGTTGTACCGAGGAATATGAATGAACCAATAGGCTTTCGTTCATCACTCAATCCTGCGCGGCTTCTGCGCACGGCATCACTCAATGCAATGATGGCTTCGTGCTGACCCACCACTCGCTTGGCTAACTCATCTTCTAAGCGCAACAATTTAGCACGCTCACTTTCTACCAATGCCTTCACCGGAATACCTGTCCAGCGAGAAACCACATCCGCAATTTCTTCCGGATCCACTTCTTCTTTGAGCATTTTGGAATTGGCTTGCAGTTCCTGCAGCTTGATTCGACCTTCTTCGATTCTTTGCTCTTGCTCCTTCACACGTCCGTAGCGTATCTCAGCGACGAGACCGTAGTTGCCTTCGCGCTCAGCTTGATCAGCCTGCAACTTCAAATCCTCCAGCGAAGCTTTTGCATTTTGTATAGATTCCACCACATCCTTTTCGCTTTGCCATTTCGCAGCAAGTGCGTTGCGTTCTTCACTGAGCTCACCGATAATTTTATGCAAGTCGGTCAGCTTAACCTGGTCACCCTCGCGCTTGATGGCTTCACGTTCGATTTCGAGCTGCATGATTTTGCGTTCCAGCTCATCGAGCTCCATGGGTTTGGAGTTGATCTCCATACGCAACTTAGAGGCCGCCTCATCAATCAGATCGATTGCTTTGTCGGGCAAAAAACGATCGGTGATGTAACGCTGAGACAACTCAACAGCGGCGATGATTGCGTCGTCTTTGATTTGAACCTTGTGGTGATTTTCATACTTCTCTTTCAAACCGCGAAGAATTGAAATGGCCGCATCGCGATCCGGTTCATCAATCATCACTTTCTGAAAGCGACGTTCGAGTGCTTTGTCCTTTTCGAAGTATTTCTGATACTCGTTGAGTGTTGTTGCACCTATAGAACGTAGCTCGCCGCGCGCCAATGCCGGCTTCAAAATATTAGCAGCGTCCATCGCACCTTCCCCGCCACCCGCTCCAACGAGTGTGTGTATCTCATCAATGAAGAGGATGATTTCGCCCTCGCTTTTTTGCACCTCATTCACGACGGCCTTCAGGCGCTCTTCAAATTCGCCTTTGTACTTGGCACCCGCAATGAGTGCAGCCATATCGAGCGAATACATCTGCTTTGTTTTGAGATTTTCGGGCACATCGCCATTTATGATTCGATGAGCAATGCCCTCAGCAATCGCTGTTTTTCCTGTGCCAGGTTCACCAATAATGATTGGATTATTTTTCGTGCGGCGAGAAAGTATTTGCATCACGCGACGTATTTCTTCGTCGCGACCGAATACCGGATCGAGCTTACCATCTCGCGCCAACTTGTTGAGGTTCTTCGCATACTTCTCGAGCGAATTGTAAGTCTCCTCTTGCGAAGCTGAAGTAACACGTTGCCCTTTGCGCAGTTCCAGAATCGCCTTTTTCAATTCTTTCGACGAAACACCTGCATCGCGCATCATTTGCGACGCTTTGTCGCTGCCTTCGCCGATGGCTAGAAGCAAGTGCTCAATAGCTACAAACTCGTCGTTGAATTCCTTTAAGAAATTTTGCGCGCGATTGATTGCAACGTTGGCTTCAGACGAAAGTGTCATAGTACCTCCGCTCACCTTCGGGAAACTATCGAGCATTTTATCGAGCGCTTGCTGCATGAGTGCAACATTCACATTCAGTTTCTTCAGCAAAAAAGGAGTTACTGTAGTATCGGCTTGCAATACACCTTTGAGCAGGTGTGCATTTTCAATGGTTTGATGGCCCTTCTCCAAAGCAACTTGCTGTGCCTTTTGAATTGCCTCTTGTGTTTTTAGGGTGAATTTTGAGAAATCCATGTTTAAAGAATTTGGTTTGCTGCTATCAACACACGCTCCATTGCTTTGGAACTGCACTTTTGTCGTTTTATTTACAAAACAACTGACGATTTGTTAAGCAGCACCGACCAAATGTCAGTGGATACAATATAAATCTATCTTAGCGCAGTGCGGATCTTTCTCATAGGATACATGGCAAGCGGCAAGAGTACTGTGGGTGTGCTGCTTGCAGAGAAACTTGGAGTGCAATTTATCGATTCGGATAAAGAAATTGAGTCTATTGAAGGCTTGCCTATAGCAACGATATTTTCCGAACGAGGCGAACCTCACTTCCGTGAGCTAGAACATAGCGTCTTGAGCCGATTGATTGAATCTCATAACACATTTGTTATGTCGACGGGAGGAGGTATGGCCTGCTTTTACAACCATATTGAGGTCATGAAATCATCGGGCGTGGTAATCTACCTGGAGTGTGAACCCGGCACAATTCATAATCGACTACAATTGGACAAACCGGATCGCCCATTACGACCAAAATCGTTATCCGAACTAACAGCTCACTTGAATGAGCGAGAAACATTTTACAATCAGGCTCATTTCATCATTAACAGCGACAGATCTGCAAGTCTAATTGTCAATGAAATTTGTAATTTTCTTGCGGACATGAAAGCCAAGCATTAACGTATCAATAAAAGGTGCCCGGTAACCTCCTTAGTTTCGCAATTGCCGATAATCGTTATTCGATAGGAGTATACTCCATCTTCCGAACTCAAATTTGCATTTGCTATTGAACCATTCCATTTGGGCATTTCCGGCGTAGAGCGAAAAACGATCTCGCCCCAACGGTTGAATACAACCATTTCGTATGAGACAATGCTACTGCCATCGGGAAAGAATGCTTCGTTATCACCATCCTGATTGGGCGAGAATGCATTTGGAATAAATACCCTCAAGTCGGGACTAACCATTAACCAAGTCGCTGTATCATCGACACAACCATTTACATCCATCACTCGTAAACGCACGTTGTATTCACCGGGTTCATCATAGAGATGGGTAATGTCGTTTTCAAAACGATTCATTCCATCCCCCATATTCCAAGTCCAGGAAACTACTTGTCCTTCCGACTTATCGGTAAAATCGATATAAGTCTGACCCGAGCAATACGGCGAATCACTTACCGTAAAAGATGCTACCGGTCCAGGAACATTAGGCACCTCAATAATCTGTTGTAAGTAACATCCGTTGGCATCCACCAATTCTGCTAGGTAAGCACTACTCAGCAAGCAACAAACGTTGTTCACTACCGGTTCTCCATTAATTTCAGCCATAATTGCACCTGCGCCGCCTGATGCGTTCAATTGTATGGCACCTACTTCCTGATAGCACGTATCAGCTGTAACAACCGGATTAACGGATAATGCGGGCGGCTCGGTAATCGCGTACTCCGTGTCAAAATCGCAGTTATTCTGATCGGTAAGAGTTAGTCCATAATCACCTGCGGATAGGTTTGCGATATCGGCAGAAATATCATTTGTAGACCAATCATACTGATAAGGAGGTACTCCACCGCCGCCTATTGTATTGATCCATCCATCCGTTGCATCGGGACAAGTAACTCCGAAACCATTATAGTTTGATGTATTCACTTGAGCAATGAAAAGCGACTCAGGTTGTATGACCTCGAGCTGAACTTGAATTGTGTCGCAATGCTGGCTATCGGTTACAAATGCCGCAATTGCACCTGCCGGTATCCAACCCGCATTAGGAGATGTAGCACCATTTGACCACCAGTAACTGTAGGGCGGCGTGGCTCCAGAAGCTAATGCCGTCGCGGTGCCGTCGCTATAACCATAACAGCTAATGTTATAACCATTATAATTGGAAGTCACTTGAGCAACGAGTTCTATTGGAGTGGGGTCATTCAGAGTGGTCTCACTTTGTGCCATGCAACCATTTGCATCCATGACAGTAACGGAGTAGGTTCCTTCCGTCAACATCGGTGAAGAGGTTTCAAGATTCGATCCATCTTCCCACATGAAAACGTATGGTTCAACACCACCCGAGGGCAGTGCTATGGACTGACCATCGGCAGCATTCGGACATGATATTTGAGAGCCGTTATAATCTGAAATTACTTGAGTCGACAAAGTCAACAAAGGCGGCTGATCAATTGTGGCTGTAAATACTCCACTGCATCCATTGGCATCGCTCAGATTGACCAATAACTGCTGTTCTGACAATCCGGTCATAACCGCCCCAATTGTGTAGGGCTGTCCATTCCAAATAATTGCATATGGCATCACTCCGCCTTCCGCCTCGAACACAGCCTGACCATCATCGGCTCCAAAACAACTGATCTCATATCCGTTATAGTCACTGACAAGCGTAATCAATCCTTCAAGTTGAGTAGGTTCAGACAACTGCACGCCATCAGCTGTCTGGCAACCATTCGCATCGGTTACAGTGCATTCAAATGCTGCGGCATTCAGTCCTGTTGCACTATTGGCGGCACTGCCTGAAGTCCAGCTGTATACATAAGGAGCAACGCCTCCTTGCGCCACGATTTGTGCTTCACCATCGTTGTATCCAAAACAAGAGATGTTATAACCATTGTAGTCACTGGTAACTGAAGCAATTGACGAAAGCACTTCAGGTTCATTCAATTCAATGACCAACGTATCCGCGCATCCTTGCGTGTCCGTTGCTATTACAGTATACTCACCCGCCGTCAAATTGCCGATAGATGACGTCTGGGGGACAAGCGCATTCCAATACCAATCATATGAGCTTCCTGCCGGCAAATAGCCGCCGCTAGCGGATACGGATATAGCACCATCATTTTCACCGAAACAGGAAACTTCGAAACCGTTATAATCTGAAACGGAATTCACAACGGCAGTGGTTTCATAAACGTATATATTGGTAACGTAGGTATTATCCTGATTTCCACATGTAGAATACAACTCAACTTCATATAAACCCGGCTCATCGAAGGCATAGGTAAGAGTATCTTGTTCTCCGCTGAAGGTTTGTCCTTCGATTACCCAGTTTTGGAAACAGGTAAGACCTACCGAAGTTGTATTGACAAAGTCCACTTCTTCATTCACGCATATGATTGTGTCTGAAGGTTGATAAAGCGGCTCAGTGAAACAAGACTGGCAAACGTAGGTATCGTTCGGAGTATAGTCGCTGATTATCGGAGCCAGGTTATAATTGGTTATGCTGTATGGTCCCAAGCTACCCACATCACTCACACTTAAATTTAACGGTACCTGATTCAATGGAGGTGTACTAACCTGACATGTGAGCATTCCAATGCTATCTGTTTTAATGAAAACCGGATCCATTACGCCACCGTTACCAAAAAAACTCGAGCTAGAAAAAGCAGACATTGTAAATCCATTATCAACATTATAGCTCACACCAATGCCCCGATCTCGGTCGTTACCCCCATAGGTTCTAGCCCACCTTAAGTCTCCATCAAAGTCCACATTAATTAGCAATACATCGCGCTCGCCCATATCGTGAGAAAGCACATCAGGATCGGAAGATGCAGAGACGGGAAATGAATTTGAATTTCCAACAATTGCATAACCAAGCGGATGCAGTGCAATATCTCGAGACTGATCTGATCCACTTCCACCAAAGGCGCTGGACCAAATTACGCTTCCATCGTCTGTGGAGGCTTTTAAAAGTAAAACATCCTCATAACCATTTCCCTGATAGGTGGGAGATGTAACAACAATAGATTCACCGTTATCTACCAGCAATCCTCTGCATGACCAATTAGTATGGTCGCCGTCGCTCCAACCTGATCCGCCATAGGCCTTTCCATAGATGAAATTTCCACCGGCCGAAATTCTTCCAATGCCTACATCTTTTCCTGCAATACCATAGGCCGAGGTGAATATAAAATCGCCATTGGGCAACTCAGTAATATAAAAGCCCATACCCCCCATACCATCTATACTTTTAGACCAAAGGACCTCACCTACCGAGTTTGTTCTAAAAACGAACAAAAACCCATCTCGATGGCCTAAACATATGAAATCACCATTAGCCGTTTCATTAGCATAAAACACCCACTGAATATTGGTGTATCCCTTTGTCCAAATAATATCTCCTCCATCATTCATGCGCAATAAAAAACCGGCTCCACTGTCGTAGTGGCCTGCAACTATATATCCACCATCACTCGTTTGTTTGATTGATTTTCCGCCATCGGTGCCGCCGTTTCCAATAAGCTTGAACCATAAGTTGTTTCCACAGGCATCCACGCGGTAAACATATATATCGCAACTACCGGCACTTCCATTTCCTTCGTGTTGCCCGGTTGCGACAAAACCGCCGTCTTGAGTAGCCTCAAGTTGAAGCCCACCCTGCATTCCCGAAAGATTGTACTTCCGATAAAATGTGTTGTCCTGAGCTTGAATGCGACCAAGACAAATCATCACCACTAAAAGAGCATACAATCTCATTTTTCTGAAGTCTTGAGGGTGAAAAATTTCGATTGAAATCCAACTTCACCCGCAATCCGGTATACACCTGCCGAATCAAGGGTAGCATCCAAGGGTAGAAAAAAAATGATGTTCAATTGATCATCTTTTCGAATTTCTTGAGCACCCGACTTGGTTAGCTCACGCATAAAAATAGGTGTCAGAAAAGGACACATGAACGCGTTATCACTCGGGGTTAATTCAAATTTTCTCGTTTGTGCTGAGCAATTGGAACTAAACGATAAATGCATCAGGATCGCCAATGCAATTGGCAATACAGCTCCTCGTTTCATAGTTATGTCTAGGTTATTAGATTGGCAAAATTTAGAACGCATTTTTTCAACGTATGTAAATTATTTCTTATCATAAATCACCCTGTAACGCCGTCCATGTTATAAGGTTACATACAAGCCTAATAATCGGGTCCGGTAATTTACTTTTTGCAAATTACCACATACACTTCTGTACGATTTTGTCATTTTTAAACACATATTATTGATAGCCAAATCATTATTTATTCTCAACTTTACAACCATGAATATGGAGTCAAAGCAGAGAGAGGCTTTCAGTAAGGTAGTAATGGCCCTATTAGATGCGAAAAATTTGTCGCAAAGGCAGGTTGCCCTGGAGTTGGATACAAGCCCTTCGAACTTTAACCAGCGAATTTTGGCGGGCAGCATGCGCCCGGGCATGATTATGCAGTTCAACAAACTTTTGGGAGTTGATTTGCTAAGGCTGGTTTACCTCTACGAACAAGGGGAAAGTCTTGGAAACATTATCGAATTGGCATTACAGCCTGAGTCAAAATCCTATCATGCAGATGCTCAACCTTCCAGCGAAATGTTTGAGATGATTGTGGCGCAGAACAAAACCATTTCAGAATTGCAAATTCAAATCAAGGATTTGGTTTCGCAACTCAACAAATGGATTGAACACGACATGTTAAAGTCGGAGCAGCAAAATGAAATGATTGCCCTTATCAAGGCGCAGAAAGAAGGGAGCAAGAACTAAAATCAAGTTCGACTCAATCCAGAAACACCGACTCTTTCCCACGAGTTAAATCGACAGAAACGTGCTCTCGCAAATTGGTTGAGAGCGTGAGTCCCACAATATCCGCACGTATAGGATACTTCCGGTGAAAGCGATCCACCAGCGTGGTTATGAGCAACGACTTCACATCGACTTCCAATAAATAGCGTGATGCATACATCAACGTTTTGCCACTGTTGAGGACATCATCAATCAGAACAATGGATTTCCCCTTCAATGCTTTCAGTTCGCCTGAGTATTGAATTGGGCCCGACAAAGGTTTTTCCTTGTTCATGGCTATCTCTTCGACGGTTACAGCAATTTCACTGATGCCGCTCAATAGTTTCTGAAGGCGACGAGCCAATTCCATTCCACGCCCTTCAATACCCACCAACACGAGCTCCTTCTCCTTGTAGCAATTCTCATGAATCTCATGGGCCATGCGAATCAACTTGCGATTGATTTGATGAGTGCTTAGCAACAACGTGGGCTCTTTAGACATGGATTCAAATGTAGTAATTATCCAATTTTCTTTTCAAACCAAGCGACGGTTTCTACGTGTGATGTATGAGGAAACTGATCGACCAGACTCATGCGTCGTAATTCATATCCGGCTTCCAACAAATCGATGGTGTCGCGCGCCTGGGTAGAAGGATTGCAAGACACGTAAACGATACGCTGCGCTCCTAATGCAATAATTTTTCTCAACGTCTTGGGTACGATACCTCCGCGCGGCGGATCGAGCACCGCACAACTGATGCGGCCCTGATATTGCGGGTATTCAAAAAGGAACTTGCCCACATCGGCGGCGAAGAACTCCAGATTATCTACTTCGTTTCGAACTGCGTTGCGACGTGCATCGAGAATGGCCGCCTCGACAATGTCGACACCGATTACCTTTCTCCTACTCTGTTTGCCCAGCAATTGCGTGATGGTTCCTGTTCCGCAGAACAAATCGAGAATGATAGAGCCGTCATCCGATTCTTGCACACCTGCATATTCAAGCACCTTCGAATACAACCTTTCAGCACTGCGCGGATTGGTTTGAAAAAAGCTCGTCATGCTGATTTCAAACTTCAATCCGTGGATGGTTTCCATGATAACCGGGCGCCCCCACAACAAATTGGTTTTACCCGAAAGTGGATCGATGCGATCGCCGGTGTTGGGATTGATGGTATGGATTACACCCGCAAGACGATTGCCCAATTGCTCTTGCAAGCAAGCTACAAATGCCTGCGTATTGAAATCATCCAGCCCCTTTTCGGAAGTAACCAAGTTGACCAATAACTCATCGCTCGCAAAGCTTTTCCGTACCACGAGATATCGGAAAAAGCCATGATGCGCCGGCGGATGCCAAGCCGGCAATCCTGTATCGATGCACCATTGACGTATGTTTCGCAACTTATCCTCAAACGCTGCGTCAAACAAACCTGAATCGCGGTCCAAATTTTCTACGCACCACCAGGTTCCGCGGTGCTTGAATCCAAGACCAAAATCGTCGTATTCCTTTTTCTCCTCCAAATCGAATCGGATGACCGAAAAAGCGTATTCCATTTTATTGCGGTAGTGCCAGGTTGCCGGCGACTCGATGTACTCATCGAACAAATCTTCGATGTGAGCAATCTTACCTATTCTGCGAAAGAGCTCGAGCGTTGTACGGCGCTTGTATTGACGCTGCAGTTCGATGGGTAACGTCGCATAGGGAGCGCCGGGAATGGCCTGATAAGGCACCAACACCTCATCGGGTGAAGGCTGCAGCAGCTCTACGAGCTTGCATTCAGCAAAACGCTTTTGTGCCTTTTCGACACGCGCTAACACGCGTTGCCCCGGGATGGCGTTTTGAACAAACACAGCAAACTCGCCTTGTTCCGTTTGCAATTTGCCGATGCCTACTCCACCGAAAGCCATATCGTTGATGACAATCTCAAGCACCTGATTCTTTTTGACCGCACGCTCTTGCATGGCGCGAATTTACCGCGCAACCCGGTGTGTACGTTACTTTTGACCACCATGAATTCCACGAGTAAAAATTGGTCACTGTTGTTGGGGCCACTCGCATTTGCCATGCTGTGGTGGTTTCAACCCGCCGGGCTCGATGTGGCGCAATCGAAAGTACTGGGCGTTGTGGCCTGGATGCTCATTTGGTGGATTGCGGAGAGCGTACCCATGGGAGTGACCTCCTTGTTGCCGATTATTCTGTTTCCACTTTTAGGCGTATTGAGTTTGGAGAAGACCTGCCTCGCTTATAGCAATCGATACGTATTTCTGTTTTTAGGTGGCTTCCTCATTGCGCTGGCCATGGAGAAATGGAATCTGCATAGGAGATTGGCATTGAACATTGTTGCACGCACAGGCACCGGAGCCAATCACATCATTTTGGGCTTCTTGCTGGCCAGTTACTTTATAAGCATGTGGATCAGCAACACAGCGACCACCCTCATGATGCTGCCTATCGCGGGTTCGGTGGTGATGTTGCTGGCCAACGAGCCACAGGCGAGCAAAGGAACACGCAACTTTTCTACAGCCCTCATGCTCTCAATAGCCTACGGAGCAAGTATTGGAGGAATTGCAACATTGGTTGGCTCTCCACCCAATGCGAGTATGGCCGGTATTCTCGATAAATCCTTTTCACATACTGTTAGTTTTTTCGACTGGATGGAATGGGGATTGCCCTTCTCACTTGCATTGCTTGCATGCACCTATGCACTCATGGTGTGGGGTGTATTTCCCAATAAGCTCGGACGTTTCCCGCTGGGACAAGCCATCATAAGCAGTGAACTCGCATTATTGGGTGGATGGAAGCGCGAAGAGAAAATCGTGTTTAGCCTATTTGTATCGACCGCCTTGCTTTGGATGCTTCAGGAGCCGATAAGTTTCATGTTGAAACCGGTTGGAATAGAATTCAGCGATACAGCCATTGCACTCATTATGGGATGCAGCCTTTTCTTGATTCCCTCCGGTAACAAATCGGAACAGCTGCTCGAATGGCGTGATACAGAAAAATTGCCTTGGGGTGTGCTGCTTATGTTTGGCGGCGGTATGAGTCTGGCAACGGCCTTCGACCAGAGCGGATTGGTGAAAACGCTTACCGCAACCATCTCCACGTTTAATACAGGCAGTCCGTTTGTATTTGTAAGTCTGCTGTGTGCTACCGGACTCGTCATAACAGCCTTGATGAGCAACATCGCCATGGTGAACATATTCGTGCCCATTGTAGCAGCGCTGGCGGCAGGTTCAGGAGCATCGCCCGAGGTGTTTGCCATACCCGTTACCATTGCAGCCAGTTGCGATTTTATGTTCCCGATGAGCACGCCACCCAATGCGATTGCCTACAGCAGCGGATATATTCGAGGAAAGGACATGCTCAAAGCGGGTGTTTGGCTGAATGTAATCTCGCTACTGCTATTAATGGCACTGGTGTGGGCGAAGTTATAGGGGCGAAGGGCGAAGTTTTACAAAGATTGAATTCCCTTCCTCCCTCGCCCCTCGCCCTTCGTCCTTAAAATAAGAAAGCCTCCCCGTTGGGAGGCTGCCTTACTTAACCAAATCCATTAATTAACCAAAAAAACAAATCACACCTTTAGTACGGGGGGTGAAAGTGGAAGGTTACGGAAGTAAGGATTTTTTTTTCGGGGGTGTTTGTAGCAGTGGAGTTATGGACTACATTTGCCGTCCCAAAATTGGGAAACCACCTGGAGAGGTGGGTGAGTGGCTGAAACCAACAGTTTGCTAAACTGTCGTAGGGGGTAACCCTTACCGGGGGTTCGAATCCCCCCCTCTCCGCAAGGCGAACAGAAAGATTGAGCAGAGACTTATAGCGATATAATCGAATCTGCGGAAAATCTTGAATCGACGAGCACTCGTGCGTATGTTTGCAAAAATTTTCGGGGTGTAGCGTAGCCCGGTATCGCGTCTGCTTTGGGAGCAGAAGGTCGTAGGTTCGAATCCTGCCACCCCGACAAAAAAGTTCAAAATCTGAGTTTCAATTGAAAATCGGATTTTGGACTTTGAAGTTTATAGAGGTCCCGTAGCTCAGTTGGATAGAGCAGCAGATTTCTAATCTGCGGGTCAGGGGTTCGAATCCCTTCGGGATCACAATTAAGGACGAAGGGCGAAGAGCGAAGGACGAAGTTCTACAAAGATTGAATTCCCTTCGCCCCTCGCCCTTCGCCCTTGGCACTTCCCCCAAATAAGAAAGCCTCCCCGTTGGGAGGCTGCCTTACTTAACCAAATCCATTAATTAACCAAAAAAACAAATCACACCCTTAGTACGGGGGGTGAAAGTGGAAGGTTACATTTTTTTTTAGGGATATAGGATTATAGGAATGTAGGATTATAGGGAAAGGACGTTCCGACATATTCCTACGATGCTATAATCCTACATTCCTATTATCCTACAATCCTATTATCCTATTATCCTACAATCCTACTATCCTCCTCGGTTCGCATTGGCCATTGTTGAAAACGCATTCCGTTCATCTGCGTTGGCTTTCATTCTCTCGCCAAATTTGAAGCAAATACCCCATGGCCATGTCGGAAGAAAAAGTCGTTGTAAAAATTGAACACGCCGAGATTCGTCAGAAAGAGAATGTGATTCTCAAAGACGTTAACCTCGAAATAAAATCGGGAGAGTTTGTATACCTCATCGGGAAAACCGGAAGTGGCAAAAGCAGCCTGCTCAAAACACTCTATGCCGAACTGCCGCTGGCTAAAGGAGCTGCCCAATGCTGCGGTTTCGATTTGGCCAACATGCGTCGCTCGCAAATACCCTATCTACGCAGAGAGCTGGGCATCGTGTTTCAAGACTTCGAATTACTCACCGATCGTTCGATATTCGACAACCTCGAGTTTGTGCTGCGTGCCACAGGATGGACCGACGAGAAAGCAATCGTGGCGCGCATGAATAGCGTGCTCAACCTGGTTGACCTCGATAACAAAGGACACAAGATGCCGCATGAGCTTAGCGGCGGTGAACAGCAGCGTGTGGTTATTGCGCGTGCACTGCTCAACACACCGCAACTCATACTGGCCGATGAGCCCACCGGTAACCTCGATCCCAAAACGAGTCATGAAATATTGAACCTTCTCCTTGCCATCAGTCGCTCGGGGACCGCAGTGCTTATGGTTTCGCACGATTTCAATACGATGCGAAAATTCAACGGGCGCGTGCTCGTTTGCGATAGTCAGGAAATACGAGAAACCACCGACATCGCGGCCTATGAAGCCGTGCATGCATAATGAGTCAACCCACCATCAGTATCATCATTCCGGTGTTCAACGCAAGGCGAACGCTAGACTCGGCGCTGCGCAGTGTTTGGGACCAGTCGCTGCGAGCGCATGAGATTATTGTAATTGATGGGGGTTCCACCGATGGAACAACGGACCTGATCAAAAACCATCAGGCCAACATCACGCTCTGGATCAGTGAGCGCGACAGCGGTGTTTACGACGCCATCAACAAGGGAATCCAAAAGGCAACAGGCGATTGGATTTACATTTTAGGAAGCGACGATAGACTGGCATCGAACGATGTATTGGAAACCATTACTCCTCACTTCACCTCTTCAAGCTCCCTTGTATTCGGCAGTGTGCGCAATATAAATATCAAGCAATCGATGGTTCCGGAAGTGCACATCAGTTCCATGGGTGCAGGACTTTATGTGCGCAACACGCTGCACCAACAGAGCGCTTTCTACCGCAGATCACTTTTCGCAAATCAGTACTTCGACACTTCGCTGAAGGTGCTGGCCGACTATGATTTCCATCTGCATTTATTGCTACTTGGCGAACATGGACAACAAGTTGATTTGGTCATTGCCGAATGTGAAGCCTCCGGTCTTTCGAAGCAATTCACTCGTTCACTCTATCAGGAAGAATTTAGATTGAAACGCAAACGACTGGGATTGGTGAAAGCGCTCTTATTAGCACCTATCATATTCGGAAAATTCCTCTTGAAGCAGTTGAGATAATTCAGCGAAGAGGCTCGTACACTTTTCTTACCACCTCTTGTTCGCGCTGCCAGTTGAGCTCCTTTGCGGCCTTCAACGCATTGAGCTTCCACACTCCTCCATTTTCATCACTAAACATCTCCTGAAGTGCCGTAGCAATCTCGCGAGGCTCTACCCTACTCACCACACGACCAAGATTGTAGCCTTCC
The DNA here is from genome assembly GCA_046303175.1 of Flavobacteriales bacterium. GTDB lineage: Bacteria > Bacteroidota > Bacteroidia > Flavobacteriales_D > Sanyastnellaceae > JAIBBG01. The sequence goes on along the minus strand of JBKCGW010000009.1, from coordinate 8,097 downwards.
ACTATACGTCGCAACTCGGGCAAATCCGACACGAGTACCGGAAGGCCCGCATGAATGTAATCGAATAGCTTGTTGGGAAGCGAATAGGCATAGTTGAGGTGAAGCGGCTTATCGAGCGAAACACCCACATCGGCAACGGCCGTGTATTGCTGCAATTCGCGGAAGGGCACCTTAGCAATAAAGCGCACGCGGTCTTCAAGATTTTTATTCACCACTTCACGCTTGATATTCTCGAGGTCGCGTCCCGAACCTATGATGAGCAACAAGGCATCCGGAAGAAACTCCATGCTTTGAGCCAGTTCCATGCCTCCTCTATCGGGATCGATGTAGGCGCCCTGTAATAGGATAATGCGTTTTTCGGTTGGCAAGCCTAGCGCTTCATGTGAAGCAACGACAACCTCTTCGCGAAGCATCGGCACATTGCGCACTACATGAACCGGAACGTGATAGAGCGCGCGATAAATTCCGGCGATTGTTTCATTCACCGTTATAACATGCTTGAGTTTGGGGAAAATGAATCCTTCAATTGAAAGCCACACTTTTTTGGGCAATGGTCGATTGGTCAGGCCTTCGGCTTCCGTAAAATATTCATGGCTGTCATATACCAACTCTCTTCCCTTTAAACGTGCTATCAAGAATGCAGGAAGCAACGTATCGAGGTCATTGGCTACAATTATATCTGTTCGTTTGAACAAGAGGTAAAAGAAAAGACGCACGTTGAGAGCAGCATAAAACAAGGCTCCTGTTTGAAAAGGCAATCGGAAACGACAAGTTTCATAGGGACGTTCGAAAGGCTTGCTATCCGGCAGCAAGCGACCCACCAGCGTAATGCGAAAACCCATCTCCAACAAGGTAGCACACACCTTCGCTACACGTTGATCGTGTTGCAAATCGTTTGAAACAAGAACCGTGATATGCTTACCCATGAACTGTAAATACAATTAACGCATCGAGTCGCGAATCTCTTTTAGCACCTTTTTCGTGTATAGCGGAAAATCGGCATTCATCATCCAGCTGAAGTAACCAAGGTCTTTGCTTAACACCTCTTGCACTTGCATGTTTTTGTACTTGCCGAAATTGAATACCGGCTCGTCCTTTTCGTTGTAAACGATGTGACCTGCAAAGTCTGCCTTTTTCTTTCGTTCGCTCAACGTATGAATAACCTCCATATCGTTTTGAACGGGATGGTAGGTCTGGCCTTGCTCATCGACCATTTCCACATGCGCATATCGCTCGAGCATGGCTTCGAATATCTCCACGGTAGCCAACGTATCAGGCAATGCTTCGTGCGCATCGTCGAGTTGCTTGTCGCAATAGAATTTATACGCTGCCTTCAAGTTGCGTTGTTCCATGAGGTGATAAATCACCTGCACGTCAATGAGGTTGCGGCCATCGACATTGAAGTCGATATCAGCGCGTAAAAACTCTTCAGCAAGCATGGGTATATCGAAGCGGTTCGAATTGAATCCACCCAAGTCACAATCGAAAATGAACTTAAAGAGTTTCGGTGCTAGGTCTTTGAAAGTCGGTGCGTTCTCTACATCCGCATCATAAATACCGTGAACCAATGAAGATTCAATCGGAATTGGCACCGTAGGATTCACCATCAATCGGTGCTCCTTCCCTCGCTGTGCGGGCATCATGCTCACTTGTCCGTCGGGCATGATTTTCACAACCGCAATTTCCACAATACGATCCCTTGCGATATCGGTTCCGGTTGTTTCTAGGTCGAAGAACGCGAGGGGTCTTTTCAGGTTAAGTTTCATTTTTTTCTAGTCTGTAAAATAAAAGAGAGCGAAGGTAGGTTATAAAGGCACAGAGCAACGCCGGCACTGCCGGCAAAGGGTAGCAAAAACCCCTCGGATGGGAGTATCCGAGGGGTTATTTTTTGTTTAACCGCAGAGGCGCAACGATTATTACACAAGCGTTTATCCGGGATAGTTTTTATCCCTGCACGCGCACCTTTACGTACTGGTATTGTTCGTAAAGGAGGCGATTCTTCTTCGAATCGTTTTCGTACTCCTTTCCTTGAACGGCTTTGGTTCCTTTGCCAAACGTATAATCTTTACCCTCTTCGCGACCGTATGCCTTTAATGCGGAACGCACTATGTCATGCGCCGCATCGAAACGCAACTGCACCAGCTCATCGTTCGATTTGTATTTCACAGAAGGTACTTTCGACGCTGATGCATCGATGACCACCACCGGCTTTTTGCCTGCTTTGATAATGGCATCCACATCACGCACGAAATATGCGAAATCCATTTCGTCCTTCATCAGTGTATGCGAGCCGTAAACGAAGTAGTGAGCGTATTGCGCAAAACCCTTTTCAGGAATGAACTGACGGCCTATAGGATCTTTCTTATCGAACTTCAATTCAACCGGATCCAATGATTGTCCTGCGGGAGTCACAGTAATTGCAGGCTCATCAATTTTTCCGTTAAACGTTTCTTGTTCTGCAACCAAGGCCTTACCTGCATCCTTCTTGGCGTCAGTCTTAGCAGCATCCGTGGTCTTGCCTGCACCGGCCTTGGCATCTGTCGTTTTGGAAGTATCTCCCTTTGCACCGGTGCTCTTGTCACCTGCCTTTGCTCCTGTCTTCTTATCCTTAGTTGCATCCGTCTTAGGTTCTACCACGGGCTCCTCCTTGGTCAGGTTTACAGGAACAAGGAATACTTCACGTTCGATTTCCTGGAAGGAAGTTTCGCAAGGCACATTGATATCATCCTCTTTGATTTTCTCCTTGCCCTTGTAATATTCGATGTGGTAGCTCGTACATGGGTTTAATACAGCGAGGTAACCACCATCGCGCTTACGCGGACGGTACTCTGAAACTTCGGCATTCTTGTCGTTCTTCACAAGAATGCGCAAATCATCCGGCAACTCTTCACCCTCCGGGGTAATTACATAGCCCTTCAAAACCGCGAGCTGCGTTTCTTCTGTGATATCCGGCATGTCCACCAAATAGATATCCTTCAAACCATAACCGCCATCCTTGGAAGAAGAGTAATAAGCACGACGACCATCGGCCATGGGCACGAAGAACACATCGTCATCTACGGTATTAATCGGATATCCGAGTGTAACAGGCGTTCCCCACTCACCGTCTTGTCCGAGCTTCGAATAGAAGATATCGAAACCACCCATCGTGTTGTGACCGCGTGAAGCGAAGTACAATGTCTTGCCATCGGCAGTAAGGAATGGAGCGTCTTCGTCGTAAATCGTGTTTACCTGTGTTCCGATATTCAGAGCACGTGACCATTCACCATTCGGTAATTTTACACAGCGGTAGATATCGCGTTTGCCAACACCGCCATTGCGATCGCTTACAAAAAGAAGTGTATTCCCATCGGCTGAAACAGTTGCGTGGGTTTCCCAAGCGGCTGTATTGATGTCGGATCCGAGCATGGCAGGCTCACTCCACGTTTCCCCGATGAGTGTACTCTCCAGCAATTGACCATCTCCGAAATTATCGCGGTAGATAAACAGCGTCTGACCATCGGGCGAAACACTGATAGCCGCATCGTGAGCATCGGTGTTTAGGTTCAGCAATTCAGGCTCCATCCAAACACCTTCTTCATTTTTGAACGTTGCGTAGATATCGTCCTTGAATTGCATGGTCACGAAGTCAATAATCTTGCTGTTGGATGAGTCAGGACGGATACGTGGACTTGTGAAGAACAGCTGGCTTTCATCGAGCGACAGAACAGGGCTGTACTCATTGGAAGCTGTGTTGAGAATCGGACCAACGTTGGTGATTTTGTAATTCTTCGGATTTGCCATTTGCGACTTTGCCTCTTGGCACATCTCTAATTCACGTGTAGCATCGATGTACATGAGGTGCTTCTTTCCGAGTTGCTTCTGCAATTTTTGGAAGGTTGCAATGGCATCGTCAATTTTCAGGTTAAGTGCTTGTGCTCGACCTAAATAAAAAAGAGCTTGCACAGGGGCACGTTTTTCTAGCGGATCGTATTGGTCGTAGCTTTTGCTGAAGCGCTTGTCGCAAGCAGCCTCCAAGTATTGCAGTGCTTCCAGTTTGGAATTTGCAGTCTGCAAATAACAATAACCAATTTTGTAGTTAAGGTTAGCATTGTTGGGATTCTCCACCAACAAGTCAATCCAAGCGTTGATGCTCTGTATCCACAAACGTTCTTCCAGCATTTGGTTTGCTTCCAAAAACTTAGCAGCAAAAACAAATCGCTTAGGGGGAGCCGCGCTGAAGACTGATGAGGTTACAACGGCGAAAACGAGGAGCAACAAAATACGCTTCATTCTATTCAAGGTATGGAGAAAGGTCAACAAAAAATTATTGCCCGAAGATAGGCAACGCCCTGAATACGAAAGAAAAAAAACGATGGGTTTCTTAAACCTCCCTGTTGATATCCCAAGCCTCGAGATAATCTGCAACACGACGTACAAATTGTCCGCCCAAAGCACCATCGACCACACGATGGTCGTAGCTGTGGCTTAAGAACATCATGTGACGAATACCGAGGAAATCTCCTGAAGGAGTCTCGATTACAGCAGGTTTCTTGCGAATGGCACCCACCGCCATGATAGCTACTTGCGGCTGGTTGATGATAGGAGTTCCCATCACGTTTCCGAAAGAACCTACGTTGGTAATGGTATATGTTCCACCGCTGATTTCGTCGGGTGTTAATTTATTGTTACGTGCACGATCTGCAAGTTCATTTACACGTTTCGCAATACCCGCTAGGTTCAGCGTATCGGCATTGCGTATAACCGGAACAATGAGGTTGCCGCTTGGCAACGCGGTAGCCATACCCATATTGATATCGCCGCGCTTGATGATTTTATCGCCATCTACCGAGATATTAATCATCGGGAAATCCTTGATGGCTTTCACCAATGCTTCGATAAAGATGGGCGTGAAGGTGAGCTTTGTTCTCTCCTTCTGCTCGAATTGCTTCTTTATTTTCTCGCGCCACAGAACGATGTTGGTAACATCGGCTTCCACGTATGATGTAACGTGTGGCGAAGTCTGCTTACTCATTACCATATGATCGGCGATGAGCTTGCGCATGCGATCCATTTCAATAATCTCGTCGTTACCACCCACGCTGATAGCAGCTTTTTGCTTCGGCTGAGCCGCAGCAGAAACAGCAGGAGCAGCTGCAGGAGCAGCAGGTTCTGACTTCACAGCTGGCGCAGGTGCTGCAGCAGGCGCTGATCCGCGCGAGGCTATATAATTGAGAATATCACCCTTCGTAACTCGTCCACCCTGGCCTGTTCCGGCAATAGCATCCAGCTCAGACTGGCTGATGCCTTCCGTTTTTGCTATGCTCTTTACCAGTGGAGAATAAAATCTGTCTTCAGTACTGGTGACAACCACTGAAGCTGCAAGAGGTGATGCAACGGATGCTGCAGCCAAAGCCTCTTGTTTGGGAGCCGCCGGCGCAGGTGCCGCAGCCGGTGCGGGAGCTGAGACACTTGTTGATGCGCCAACGCCAATGAGGGCAATAGGCTGACCAACCGCAACTACATCTCCTTCCTTAACGAGACATTTCAAGAGAACTCCATCTTCCGGGGCAGGAACTTCACTATCCACCTTATCGGTAGCTATCTCAATGATAGGCTCATCGGCTGTGATTGCATCACCTTCCTTTTTCACCCACTTGATGATGGTAGCCTCAGCTACGCTTTCGCCCATTTTAGGCAGTAGAAGTTCTATCTGGGACATTGACAGACGGATTCGTTGATTTTCGGATGCAAATGTAGTCGGTTTAGTATTTACTCAATGTCTTTTTATTTAACCGCAAAGACGCAAAGAGCCGCAGAGAAATGGAACTCTCTGCGGCTCTTCGAAAACTCTTTAGACAGTTAAAATTATTGCTTTATCAAGCGCAATACCTGTGACTCACTGCCTACGATGCGCAACATATACATGCCGGAAGACATTGTATTCATGTCGTTATTCAGGCGTGCATTCAGTTCGGGCAGGGTTCCATTGTAGCTCTGCACAAGGCGTCCATCTGCCGTCATCAACTCTGCATTCAAACGGCTATCAGCTTCGAACACACCATTGACAGCGATATCGAATCGATCCTCAAATGGATTTGGATACACCACAAACTGAGCGAGAACAGGAGTTGCAAGCGAGATGGTCTCTGCACCCTGAATCACCGTGCCTGTTCCGGAAACATTGGCTATGCCTTCAATTGACTGAACATTCAGCGTTCCATGCACAAACAAGTGTGCTCCCTCTTCCAACAGAATCTCATTAGCAGCAGCTTCACCGACAATAGCCGGTTGGGGGAATGCATTGGCTTCAATCACCACTCGCGATGTATCGGCCGGCACCTTTCCTTCTTCCCAATTGTATGGATCGTGCCAATCGGAAGTTCCACCGTTTCCTGTCCAGATAGATGCCGTGTTGTTGGCCGTTGCCGCGTTAGCATTGGTAACCACTGCTGGAGCTTCGTAAGCAACATTCACCCAACACCGCTGCGATGGATTCGTAGATGAGCTATTGCGCACCTTGATAGTAATCCACCCTGTGAAGTTCGGTGTGTAATTGCGTGTTAAGGTACCTAAGCCTGATCGTGAAGAAAGTAACGAACCGGATGCGTTATACAATCCGATATACAAGCTCTTCGTAGCATTCTCGGGATAGAGCGTGTATGTAACCACCTTGCCCGATTGAACGAATATCTTACCTGCTGTTCTGAAGTTGGTTGAATTGGCAGGAACCGCACCGCCCTGACCCAATGAACTTACGTGGCTATCTCCCAAGTCGTTGGCCATTTCCCACTCTTGCGTTGTGCGCACGCTGCGGGGTGGATTGTAAACAAATGAATCCAAACCAACACGTCCCCAAACGCTGTAGCCACGTCGACCCGCAACATTCAATGTTGGGTTCACCGGGGGTGTATTGATAGTAGCATAACCATTGGCATCTACTGTAACCGTTGCTGTACCATTGGCCCCCGAATAATCCTTCAATACTGTTCCTGCCGGAAACCCGGTGAATACAGTGGCTGTTTGCCAATTCGACCAGCTATCGGTAATGCCGATGACAGCGCGACCGGCCCGCGCAATAACCAAATGGTCGGCATCGGCAAATGGGACTTGATAAGCGCCTGATTTAAAGTCGAGCGCTTGGTGGCACCACAACAAGTTCACAATGTCGGAACGCGCAGGAAGACTGGTCGCAGACTTAGGATCGTGTGTCCAGCGATTGCCGTTGTAACCGATGTCGAACAAATCTTCGAAAAACAACTGTGGGTTACCATCCATGGCCATCATCACGGCGTAGGCAGCCGACAAGCGAGGCTCATTCGGTTCGATATGTGCTGAAAGTTCAGACCCCGTATTCCAACCGGTATAGTTACCCGAGTTGTTAAACTGCGGACGGAAGGTGTCGTGGTTGTTTACGAATGGTACGGTTCGATGAACATACGTATTAGAACCTGCATAGTAATGTACGCGCTGACTCTGCTGAGCACCGGGCAAGGATGCCATGTTGAAATTTCCCATGCCATAGACCATACCATACAAACCACCTGAGTTATCGAAGGCACGCAATCCAAAATCGAATGTTCCCATCATCTTCTCGCTGGTTGGAGCAGCGATGGCATTCACATAATTATCCAAATCATTTTTGCTTCCTACCCACTCACCTACGTTGAACATGGCTTCTCCTCCTTTGCACCAAGCGGGAAGAATGTATTTTACGTTATAGCTCAGGTCTTCCTGAACATAGGTTGGGAAGTGCTTTACCGCATCCCAACGGAAACCATCCACAGAGGTTTGCTTCTTGAGCCACATCATCCAATTTCGAGCTCCATCGCGCATGTAATTTGCACCTTGCACAGGATTGAATCCGGTAACATTCGAACTCTGACCATACGCGCTGCTTTCATAACTCACATCGGGACCGAAGTAAGAAGAACAGATATCGCCGGTAGTGCAGTTATTGTATTGATTAGGATAAAAGTTCGTGTAGTTCTTTGACCAGCGACCGCTGCGGTTCCAGTAATTGGTTTGACCTTCATCGGTGGCCGGGGTGCTGTATGATACGTATCGAAAATTCTTGTAGCCTGATTCTGTTGCCATGGAAAGCGGTGCGGGATCTAC
>JBKCGW010000008.1:0-3862 GCA_046303175.1 Flavobacteriales bacterium | reverse complement strand
CAGGGAAGCAACTACGAGAAACGCATTGAGCAGCGCACCGTTCGTCAGCGTTCATAATTCTAATTCAGCAATCACATGGCACTCGATAAAATAGGCATTGCAAAGCGCATCGCACAAGAAGTAAAAGACGGTATGTATGTAAACCTCGGCATTGGCATTCCAACGTTGGTGGCGAATTACCTACCGCAAGGAATTGAAGTGGAATTACAGTCGGAGAATGGCTTGCTCGGTATGGGACCGTTTCCGTTTGATGGCGATGAAGATGCGGATTTGATCAACGCAGGAAAGCAAACCATCACGATGCTTCCGGGCAGTGCGGTGTTTGATTCGGCGATGAGCTTCGGTATGATACGCGCACAGAAAATTGACCTCACCATTCTGGGTGCAATGGAAGTAAGCGAGCACGGCGACATTGCCAACTGGAAGGTTCCCGGCAAGATGGTGAAGGGCATGGGTGGTGCGATGGATTTGGTGGCTTCTGCGAAGAATATCATCGTAGCCATGCAGCATTGCGACAAGGCAGGCAATTCGAAGTTGCTTCCTCATTGCACGTTGCCACTCACGGGTGTTGGTTGTGTAAAGAAGGTGGTGAGTGATTTGGGTGTGTTCGACATTCACGATGGTGCTTTCCACCTCGTAGAACTAGCCCCCGATGTGACACTCGATGAAGTGCGTGCTAAGACCGCAGGGAAGTTGGTGGTGCATTGACGATTTCGATTAACCGCAAAGTCGCAAAGAAATAACTCGAGAATTTCTTTGCGTCTCAGCGGTAAAAAAATATTCTCTTGTTAATCTCTCGCCGCATGAAGCAACTGCTCACATTTTTTCTATTCGTTGTTATCGTCACTTCGTGTTCCATTGAGCGCAGGCATTACTTGCCGGGATATCATGTGGAGGGGCGAACAGGTAGAGTTGAGAATGGTAAAGGCGGATTGGAGAATGGAGAATGGAGAATGGAGCGTCCTTTGCGCGTTTGCACGATACAGCACGTTGAACTTGATCAGAATAAAGAGCTCCAAAAACCGCAAAGGTTAAAGACTTCCAAAGTGGAGGTAGTTTCAGATAATTCTGAAGATACTTCTTTTAAGGAGGACATTGCTCCCACGACTCTTACAGATAACATAGCAATCCATCCGAATTCCCATTCTCCATTCTCCATTCTCCATTCTCCCCTCGCCACTACTCCTTCTCCCCTCGAAGCCGACACCCTCAAAAAACCCTTCAAGCCTCAGAAGCAATACAGGGAAATCGATCCTGTTGGGAAGTATGCGGTAATCACGGTGCTAGCTGCTGTAGCCTTGCAAAAAATTGCGGGCATGCTTACTTGGTTTGAAGTGATTGTTCCGTTGTCGTTTGGTCCGGGTGTTTTCATTCCGGCGTTGGTCGTGGCCTTTGTGGGCGTGTGTCTTTCCGCGTATAGCGCCTACCGAGTACGCAAGTACCCCGAGAAGTACAAGAAGAACGAGTGGGGCAAAGCTGCACTTGCCATTCTCGGTTGGCAGATACTGATGTCGGTGCTGTTTGCGTGGCTGCTGTTATGAGTACTGGAGACTGAATACTGGGGACGGTTAGTGCAGTTATCTTGTTGAATGGCGTGATTGCCAATTGGAAGTTCGTTGCACCGGAATAGCGCGCAGCAGTAAATGTAAGTGCATCAACTGTCTTTAGTCCTCAGTCCCCAGTCCCCACTCCTTAGTCCCCCACTTCCACGCTCACACTCTCCACTTGCCCTCCCATTGGCGCGTTCACTTTTGTGATGCGCACCCACACATTGTCAACCATGGGCAAGGCTCCTTTCAGCGCGTCTTTGATGCGGTGCGCAACAGTTTCGATGAGCTTGGCGCGGATGGCCATTTCGTGGTACACGATTTCACGTACGAGCACATAGTCTGCGGTTTGTGAAAGGTCGTCGCCCGCAGCAGCGCCGCTGAAGTCGAGCGTGAGTGCTACGTCTACAACATAGTCGCCGCCGATGATAGCTTCTTCTTCCCAGCAGCCGTGGTAGGCGTGCATGCGCATGTTGTTGATGGTAATGCGCGACATCTTATTTGTTGGCTTTAGCCCATGAGTCTTTCAACGTCACGGTGCGATTGAAGATGAGTTTATCGGGAGTTGATGCGAGATCAGGCGTGAAATAACCCAAGCGAATAAACTGGTATTTGTCGCCCACTTGCGCGTTGCTCAAATCGTGTTCGGCCATCGCGTTGGTCACCACATGCAAACTGTTTTCGTTGATGTAGCTCTTGAAGTCGCCTTCTTCGGCCGATGGATTTTCCACCTTGAACAAACGATCGTACAAGTTCACTTGCACAGGCACTGCATGCGATGCGCTCACGAAGTGCATGGTGCCTTTCACATTGATGCCACTGGTATCATTACCGCTGCGGCTTTCAGGGATGTAGGTGCAATGCACTTCGGTGATGTTGCCGTTTGCATCTTTCACAAACGATTCGCACTTCACGATGTATGCGTGCTTCAAACGCACCATCAAGCCGGGACCCAAACGGAAGAATTTCTTCGGTGGTTCTTCCATGAAGTCGTCGCGTTCAATCCACAGTTCGCGACTGAACGGTATCTCGCGTGAACCGCCACCGCCTTCTACTTCCGGGTTGTTTTCTCCGTGAAGCATTTCCACTTTTCCTTCTTCGTAGTTGTCGATGATGAGCTTGATGGGGTCGAGTACCACCATGCGGCGCGTAGCCGATTTGTTGAGGTCTTCGCGAATGCAGAACTCAAGAAGTCCTACATCAATCACATTTTCACGACGTGCAATTCCGACCAAATCACAGAAGTGACGAATGCTCTCGGGTGTATATCCACGACGACGCAAACCACTCACGGTGGGCATGCGCGGATCGTCCCATCCGTTCACATGCTTTTCATTCACCAACTGCAGCAGCTTGCGCTTGCTCATCACAGTGTAGTTCAAATTGCGACGTGCAAATTCATATTGTTGGCTCGGGAAAATACCGAGCTTCTCGATGAACCAATTGTACAATGGCTTGTGCACTTCAAACTCAAGCGTGCAAATGGAGTGTGTAATTTCTTCAATCGAATCGCTCTGTCCGTGCGCGAAGTCGTACATCGGGTAGATACACCACTTGTCGCCTGTGCGGTGGTGATGCGCGAATTTGATGCGGTACATCAACGGGTCGCGCAAGTGCATGTTGGGTGAAGACATGTCAATCTTCGCACGCAATGTTTTTTCACCTTCCTTGAATTCACCCGCACGCATGCGACGAAACAAGTCGAGGTTTTCTTCAACGCTTCGATCGCGGAACGGCGAATGCTTGCCGGGCTCGGTGGGCGTGCCTTTCATGGCAGCAATTTCTTCTGCCGAACTATCATCGACATATGCCAAGCCTTCACCGATGAGCTTTTCAGCAAATGCATAGAGCGTATCGAAATAATCACTTGCGTAAAATTCATTGGCCCATTCAAAGCCCAGCCATTTGATGTCGTTGCGAATGCTGTCGACATACTCGGTGTCTTCGGTTACAGGATTGGTATCGTCGAAACGCAAATTGGTTTTGCCACCAAACTGCTTCGCTAGTCCGAAATTGAGGCAGATGGAAGTTGCGTGACCGATGTGCAAGTAGCCATTCGGTTCCGGCGGGAAGCGCGTGAGCACGCGGCCTCCATGTTTGCCGTTCTTGATATCTTCAGCAATAATCTCTTCGAGAAAATTGGGTCCTCTTTGAATGTCCATGGGTCTAATTTATTGCGCGATGTGTTGCAATGCGCGCGTAATACGTTCGTTCGTTTCTATTCTGCCAATCAAGGCAATCATACCGAGTAAATCTACGCCACCTCCTTGTCCGCTGATGATGACGCGGAACAGCTGCAGCACTTCACCGGGTTT
>JBKCGW010000007.1:0-7005 GCA_046303175.1 Flavobacteriales bacterium | reverse complement strand
TGCTCAACCCATTGTTTAGCGATGAAATCACCAAGCTTCAAATTCACAGAGGCTATTCGCACGCTATAGTCATTCATTTGCTTTTGTCCTTTCCTCTCGCAAAGTGGTGTCATGCAAAATGGAAAGACCTACTATCGTTTCGCCGTTGGTACATCTTCTGGGCTTCTGTTCTGATTACACATGCACTACTCGATTGTTGTACTACCTACGGAACCCAACTGCTTCTGCCTTTTACTGATTATCTCGTAGGATTCAATAACATTTCGGTGGTTGACCCACTGTGGACGATTCCATTCCTTCTTCTTATGCTCGTGCCCTTATTTCTCCATCGAGAAAACGCCAATCGTATTCGGTGGGCTGCAGCAGCATGCTCATATGCAGGCTTGTATATGTTACTTACGTTCTATCACAAATACACCGTTCACTGCCATTTCGAAAGACAGCTTAAGGCGAGTAGCATTTCTTATCACACGCTGAAAACGACCCCTACCATGTTCAATAACGTACTTTGGTCGAGCATCGCCGTGTCGCAAGACAGCTTGTATTTTGGAGAGTACTCCTTGCTTCAAGAAGATCCAATCGTTGAGTGGGTTGCCTATCCCATCCATCGTGATCTGATCGAAAATCACCCCGATCAGCGCGCGATGAAAGCACTCGTATGGTTTGGGCAGGGAGCCTATTTGGCCACACCCTATAACGATGGCATCGACTTCTTCACAGCCAAATGGGGTCGCTCAGACTTTACGCAAACGGAACCGCATAAGGCCTTTGTTTTTCATTGGAGAATTGAACCATGTGAGGACGGCTGGTGTGCCAATCAAATAATGCCTGAATGGACTAAGGAGGATTTCAACCGAGCATTTGGAACACTGTGGAGTCGAATACTCGACAAGCCAAAAGCTGTTTCGCAAATGCAGTAGTTGGTGTTATTTTCGCGACTCCCAAAAGTGACGTAACATGAGCGCAGAAATACCCAGCAAATACGACCCCATTCAAACCGAAGACAAATGGTATAACTACTGGATGGAGCATAAGCTTTTCAAAAGCATTCCCGATCAGCGCGAACCATATACGATTGTCATTCCTCCACCCAATGTTACGGGCGTATTGCACATGGGCCACATGCTCAACAATACGATTCAGGATTTGCTCGTTCGTCGGGCTCGTATGCAGGGCAAGAATGCTTGCTGGGTTCCCGGAACAGATCATGCATCCATTGCCACAGAAGCGAAAGTGGTGCAGAAGCTCCGCAAAGAAGGCATTAAGAAAAGCGACCTTTCACGCGAGAAATTCCTGGAACACGCGTGGGAATGGACACACAAGCACGGCGGTATCATTCTGGAGCAGCTAAAAAAATTGGGCGCCAGCTGCGATTGGGACCGCACGCGCTTTACCATGGACGAGAAATACTATGAAAGCGTTATCGACACCTTCATAGATCTATACAAGAAAGGCAAAATTTATCGCGGTGAGCGCATGATTAATTGGGATCCGGCAGCACTCACGGCACTATCCGACGAAGAAGTAATTTATCGTGAAGTCAACTCAAAGCTTTACCATGTTCGCTATCAAGTCGTAGGAAGCGATGAGTTTATCACCATTGCAACCACTCGCCCTGAAACCATACTTGGGGATAGCGGTGTTTGCGTAAACCCGAAAGACGAGCGCTACAAACACCTCCACGGCAAGAAGGCTATTGTTCCGCTCGTGAATCGTGAGGTTCCAATCATCGCCGACGAATACGTCGAAATGGAATTCGGAACAGGATGCTTGAAAGTAACACCTGCGCATGACATGAATGACTTCATGCTCGGTGAAAAATATAAGTTGGAGGTCATCAACATGATGAACGACAACGGAACCATCAGCGAAGCAGGACAACTCTACGTTGGCATGGATCGTTTTGATGTTCGCAATCAAATTGCCGAGGACCTGGAAAAATCAGGCAATCTGGTAAAGATCGAGGAGCTCATCAATAAAGTTGGCTTTAGTGAACGAAGCGACGCTGTAGTTGAGCCGCGACTTTCGCTCCAATGGTTTGTAGACATGAAAGAGCTTAGCAAGCCTGCGCTTGATCATGTAATGAACGACGACATCCGGTTCTTCCCTCCGAAATTCAAGAACAGTTACCGCAATTGGATGGAAAACATCAAGGACTGGTGTATTTCACGTCAGCTTTGGTGGGGGCATCGAATCCCGGCTTGGTATGCTCCAACCGGCGAGTTTGAAGTCGCAAAAACAATCGAAGAAGCGATAGCGCAATTCCAACAAAAGGGGATTGCCGTCGATGCGCAATCTATCCGTCAGGAAGAAGATGTGCTAGACACCTGGTTTTCATCTTGGCTTTGGCCCATCAGCGTTTTCGATGGCTTCTATACCCAAGAAGAAATCAACTACTACTACCCTACCAACGATCTGGTAACAGCCCCGGAAATTATGTTCTTCTGGGTTGCTCGTATGATCATTGCCGGATACGAATACCGCAATGATTTGCCCTTCCGCAATGTGTATTACACAGGCATTGTGCGTGACAAGCAGGGAAGAAAAATGTCGAAGTCTCTCGGCAACTCTCCGGATCCTCTCGATTTGATGAAAGTCTATGGTGCCGATGGAGTGCGTGTAGGAATGCTACTCTCTTCGCCGGCAGGAAATGACTTGCTATTTGACGAATCCCTTTGCGAGCAAGGTCGAAACTTCGCCAATAAAATCTGGAATGCATTCCGATTGGTAAAGGGTTGGGAAGAAAAAGTTGACCCATCGCTCACTCAGTCAGAAGCAGCGAAAACCGCTGTTGCCTGGATGCGTAGCAAGTTCAATGCGACGTTGGCCTCGTTGAACGACGACTATGAAAAATTCCGCATCAATGAAGCATTGATGACGACCTACAAATTGGTTTGGGATGACTTCTGCGCGTGGTACCTCGAAATGGTAAAACCACCGTATGGTCAGGGAATGGATTCCACAACGTATGCAGCTTCGGTTGAAATTCTAGAGGACCTCTTGTGCGTTCTGCATCCATTCATGCCGTTCCTTTCCGAAGAGATATGGCACTACTTGAAACCACGCACGCAAGGAAGTTCTATTTGTATTGCGTCTTGGCCAACTCCGGGGAATGTCGATACAGCTATCATCGCTGCATTCGACAAAATGTCTGAAGTCGTAATCGGAATTCGCAACATTCGTAAAGAAAAAAACATTGCAAACAAGGAATCCGTTGAGCTGATGGTCCGTGTCAATCAAGAGACAGGAAAAGATTTCGACGCGGTAATTCAACATCTTTGCAACGTTAAATCCATTGTCTATTCAACGGAAAAACCAACCGGCTGCTTCTCATTCGTAACTGCATCGGCAGAATACTTTATTCCGTTCACTGAGCAAATCGACGTAGAAGCTGAGAAACAAAAAATCGAAGCTGAATTGACTTACGTTCGAGGGTTCTTGAAGTCGGTGGAAGCAAAGTTGAGCAATGAGCGTTTCGTGAATAATGCGCCACCTGCAGTGTTGGAAGGAGAGCGCAAAAAGCAAAGCGACTCACTGGCGAAAATTCAGATGATGGAAGAGCAATTGAAGGCGTTGAACTAGCGCGGTAGCGTAAAGTTAAATTTGGTACCCTTGCCCTTCTCCGTGAAGAACTGAATTGTACCACCGGCACGTGTAACCAACTTTTTGACGGTAGCTAATCCGATACCGTTACCACGTTTACCATAGCGATCGGAAGTAGCTGCAGTTTCAAAAAGTTGAAACAGTTTATCATGAAACTGACTATCAATACCTGCCCCATTATCCGCAACAGAAACTAAATAAGCGTCGTCCGAATCCTTTACCTCAATTTGAATAATTGTGTCGCTTTTATCGCTGTATTTGATTGCATTACTTATCAGATTCAACAGAACCTGCAGAAGAACTGGACCATAACTATTGATTTCAGCAGGAGCAATGGAAAATTCCATTTTTATTCCCTTCTCATTGCCGAACAAGTTTTTCAATTGATCTATCAACTCATTGCGCGAAATGGGCGATTTCCGATTATCCAAGGAAGAGTCGAGTCGATAATAATCTAGCAATCCGCCAATCAAGGTGGATAACTGTAAAGAGGACCCCTTAATAGCCTGCAACATCCGAAGACCATCTTGATGCAGTGCGTCACTATGACTTGATATCAATAAGTCCGTTATGGATGATATTCCATTCAATGGAGACTTTAGGTCATGGGCAGCAATAAATGCAAACTGTTCCAGCTCCTTGTTTTTTTCTTCCAATCGAATCAAGGTTTGTTCTAGCGACATCTTACTCCTACGTAATTCGAGTAAGGCCATTACCTGTTCGGCCAATGCATTCAATGCCGACAATTGATCCTCCGAAAGTATTTTAGGACTTCTATCCAATACACACAAGGTTCCCAATGGTAGCCCGTCCTCATTGACCAGCGGCACTCCGGCATAAAAAGCCAAATGAGGGTCTCCAACAACCAAAGGATTATCGTGAAACCGTTCATCCAAACGGGCATCCGGTACAACAAGAGTTTTCTCGGGTTCATGAATGGCGTGTGCACAAAATGCGAATTCCCGAGGTGTTTCAGTTACATCCAATCCCACGTGGGATTTGAACCACTGCCTGTCATGATCTATCAATGAAATGAGCGACATACTGCATCCACAAATTTGGGAGGCTATGGCCGTCAATTGATCATACTTTTTTTCCGATAAAGTATCCAATATTGCATACGTTCGTAGCGCTTCCAAGCGCTCGAATTCATTATGCGGTTTTTGAGGACTTATCATCGAATCTGTGGCAATTATTCTTCCAAATGTAATACATGCCTGCAGAATAATTGTGACTTATATCAACAAAAAGGGCCGCTATCGCGGCCCCTTCGAGAATAATATCATCAATTAGTCAACCATTAACTTCAGTGTTCTGGAATGCTTAGTCGAGTGAATTGACACCAAGTAAGCTCCATTCGCTAACTCATGTGTATCAATTGTAACACGCTGAGCACCCGGTGCAGCTGCACGTGGGGTCCATGAATTGATCAATCGTCCGCTCAAATCTGTCAAAGAGATATTTACTTGTCCGGCACCACGGTCCACATAAGAAAGCACCGTAGACTCATCGCTTGGGTTAGGGAACAACATCGCACCAAAGAAGTCAGCTTCCTGCTCATTCAACTCCACTGTTCCTGACATATTGATATCATCAATGAATAAGTTATTTGGAAACTCACCCGCACGGAATGTAAACTTCATGCGGAAACCTTCAGTAAGGTAGGTGTTAGGCACTGTGAAAGACTCTTCTCTCCAATCAGCTGAGCTTGATGGGAAGAAGGGAATGCTCACGCTTCCCGCAGTGACCAAATCCAACCCTTGCAAACTCACACGAGGAAGGCCTGACCATGTTTGTCCGCAATCGTTTGAGATGAACACTTGAAAAAGATCGGTGATCCCTTCCAAATCAGTACTCTGGGTTGCATAGGCATATTTAAACGAAACCTCAGCACCTGAAACCAAGTCAAGATTGCACGAAGGTGTAACCAATTCATCAATATCATATCCACCTTCATCAATATTGGTTGCAGACATGGCAAATGCATTTAAATAAGCACTTGTGTTGTTCGAGAAGCCGGCCATATTTGTTTGATTCCAAACCGAAATGTTCTCGTCATAATTGGCAGGCACATAGTGGTTGTGGAAATTCACAGGAGAATCAAAGTTGTCCTGGAACAATGGGCCACCTGTTTCTGTCCATACCGGAGCAATCACAACGCACTGGTCAATAATCTTCGTGGTGCTACCTTGTTCATTCGTTACAGTAAGAGTAACCGTTTTACGACCTTCGGTTGCGAACGCTACTGAAGGATTGCGTTCAGTACTCGTTGATGGATTGCCATCTTGGAAAGTCCATTCGTATGTATCGGCAATGCCGTTGGTTGTGTTATCAATAAACGAAATTTCTTCCTCCACACAAGCAAACTTAGTGGCCGGATAGAAGTCTGCCATTGGAGCGCACACCAAAGGATTTTCGTCGGTTCCGGTAAGAGAGCGATTTGATTCAGTCCAAAGTGTACTTCTTCCTGAAATACCGGCATTCAATGCCAGTCGCATACGCTCTTTCTGTCCATTGGTAAACATGTGCGAGCAGTATGAATAGTCCATGAAGTTCTGAACGTTTTCAACCACACCGTATGTGCCAATAAGTTCAACATTGTCGATGGCAAAAGTACCTGCAGCATCTTCAGCATTGAATGCATAGATTCGGAACGTTACCGGAGAAGTCAATGCACTGTAACCGGAGTTGAGGGTAATCTTCGCACCATTCACGGCAATAGCTGTGTCACCTGCAAAGAAGAACGTATTCGCAGATGTGCCTGTGAGCACCGTTAGGTTCGCGTTGGCCGGAGCAACAGCAGCGGTAAGGTTGTTTCCGAAGTTGTTGATGCTCGAACGAACAACGAAAGCACGTGGGCCATTGGCCGCGCGCTCAGCAGCAAATCGCAACTCTGTGAGAGTCATCGCGCTGCCGGGACGAGGCGTAATGGTGAATTCGTAGTAATTAGAGGTATTCAACGAACCGGTCATATCAGCAATTGAAGTCGCACCATCTGTTGCACCCTCACCCCATCCGGTAAATGCGAACTTACCATCCATGTTTGGGTTAATAGAGACACCACTTGCCTCAAAGTGACTCATTTGAAGACGGGTAAAATCTTCTTCGCCCAACAAAATCATCGGAGGCGTAGTTGGATCGGTCATACCTCCTGAACCTGCGGTAATTCCATCGAAGTCGTATACTAGATTCGCTATTGCTGCAGAACTGCAAGAGAAGTCACGCAAGTCTTGGCAATCGTCGTGACCCTCTGTTACCGGGGTATCAGATACACCGTCGTCGCCGCATTCCACTTCAGGTTCGTTTGTGCTTCCCCAAGGGTGAGCCAAGTCCAAGTAGTGACCAACTTCATGTGTCAACGCGCGAGAAGCAAAATCAGAACCGGTGCCTATGCTACCAATG
>JBKCGW010000006.1:0-14391 GCA_046303175.1 Flavobacteriales bacterium | reverse complement strand
GTGGTGCCTAACAAAAATAGTGCGGGAATTTCGGATTAGGGTAAAATAAAAAACCCCGACTTAGAGAGTCAGGGTTTTTAAGTCGTATTCGAGAAGCTTATCCGTTCAATGCTTCCGCACCAGCAACGATCTCGAGGATCTCACCGGTGATAGCCGCCTGACGGGCCTTGTTGTAATTCAACTTCAACTCCTTCACCAAAGCACCTGCGTTATCCGTTGCCTTGTGCATCGCTGTCATACGGGCTCCGTGCTCCGATGCAACGGAATCCAGCAACGCCTTGAACAACTGAACCTTCAATGTGCGAGGAATCAACTCCTCAATAATTTGCTCCTTCTGTGGTTCGAAAATGTAATCGGTTTGTGACGACTTACCTTCTACTTGTGTTGGAATAACAGGCAGGTATTGCTCGGTTACGATCAACTGCGATGCTGCATTCTTGAACTTGTTGTATACCAATACCACCTTGTCGTACTTACCGGCGGCAAACTGCTTCATAACTGCATCTGCAATCGCTGAGCTGTTGTCGAAGGTTAGTTTGTCGAACACACTGTAGGGCGTTTCTCCAATGCCTTCAGTAGTGTGGTACGATGTCTTCTTGTATACATCAAACGCCTTCTTACCGAGTGAAAGAATCTTCACGTTGGCATTCGCAAAATCCGCTTTCATCTGATTGCGAATTTCCTTGATGACGTTGTTGTTGAAACCACCGCACAAACCGCGGTTGGAGGTAATAGCCACAACCAATACGTTCTTCACGTCGCGCTGTTGGCTGTATACGCCTTCCGATGCATCGAGGCTTGAGCTCACATTGCTCAAAATCTCCTGCATTTTCTCGGCATACGGACGCATGCGGGTGATTGCATCTTGGGCGCGCTTCAGCTTAGCAGCACTCACCATTTTCATGGCCGAGGTAATCTGCATGGTGCTGTTCACCGAGGTGATGCGTAAACGTATTTCTTTGAGATTCGCCATCGTTGTCTATTCCGAAACGGTCTGCTAATTCTTAGTTGTAACGTGCTGTCAAGTCCTTGGCAACCTTCTCGAGAACACCCGTAAGGTTATCGTCGATTTGACCGGCGCCAAGTGCGTTCAAAACGTCTTTGTGATTCTTCTCCAAGTAAGCGAGGTAGTCTTCTTCAAACTTCTTTACGCTTTCCACCGGAACCTTCGAAAGCAATCCTTTCATACCGCAGTACAAAATGGCTACTTGCTTATCTACCGACATCGGCTGGTTTTGACCTTGCTTCAAAATCTCTACGTTGCGACGGCCCTTGTCAAGAACGAATCTGGTCGTTTCATCAAGGTCGCTACCGAATTTCGAAAACGCTTCCAATTCGCGGAACTGAGCTTGATCGAGCTTCAAGGTACCGGCTACTTTCTTCATCGACTTGATTTGTGCCGATCCACCTACGCGGCTTACGCTGATACCTACGTTGATCGCCGGACGCACACCACTGTTGAAGAGGTTTGTTTCCAAGAAGATCTGACCGTCGGTAATCGAAATTACGTTGGTTGGGATGTACGCAGATACGTCACCCGCTTGTGTTTCGATGATAGGCAATGCCGTCAACGATCCACCACCCTTCACTTTGCTCTTCAATGATTCAGGCAAGTCGTTCATGTTGGCTGCAACGCTCTGGGTTTCGTTCACCTTTGCTGCACGCTCTAGCAAGCGGCTATGAAGGTAGAATACGTCACCTGGATATGCTTCACGTCCGGGTGGACGACGAAGCAGAAGCGACACCTCGCGGTATGCTACCGCTTGCTTCGACAAATCATCGTATACGATGAGTGCCGGACGACCGGTGTCGCGGAAATACTCTCCAATTGCGCAACCTGCGAATGGTGCGTAGAACTGGAGTGGTGCCGGATCCGAAGCAGTTGCTGTAACTACTACGGTGTATGGCATAGCACCATTTTCTTCGAGGGTTTTTACGGTAGCTGCTACAGTTGATCCTTTCTGACCAATCGCAACGTAGATACAGTAAACTGGTTGACCCTTATCGTAAAACTCTTTTTGGTTGATAATCGTGTCGATGGCAACGGTAGTCTTACCGGTCTGACGGTCGCCAATGATCAACTCGCGCTGACCACGACCAATCGGAATCATCGCGTCGATTGCGCGAATACCGGTTTGCAACGGCTCCTTTACAGGCTGACGGTAGATAACACCGGGAGCTTTGCGCTCGAGCGGCATCTCAAACAATTCACCTGAAATCGGACCCTTACCGTCGATAGGCTCTCCGAGTGTATTCAACACACGACCCAACAAGCCTTCACCTGCTTTGATCGATGCAATACGTCCGGTACGCTTCGCTACGGAACCCTCTTTCAAATCACCGCTAGGGCCGAGCAATACAGCACCTACGTTGTCTTCTTCGAGGTTCAATACGATACCACGTACACCGTTTTCGAACTCGATGAGCTCACCCGACTGTACGTTGGAAAGTCCGTAAATACGAGCGATACCGTCACCCACCTGGAGGATGGTACCTACTTCCTGAAGCTCTGCTTCAGATTTGAATCCCGCAAGCTGCTCACGCAGTATGTTGGATATTTCTGCAGGTTTTACTTCTGCCATGTTGTTGTTGTTTTAACTAAACGTTTTATGCGCCCCTTGGGGACAAATACTAAATCTCTGCTATATATGGGTTCTCAGCAAACTCGCGCTTGAGCGCTTTGATACGATTGGCAATTGCCGAATCGATTTGCTTGTCGCCCACTTTCAAAACGAAACCACCGATCAAAGAGGCATCCACTTTCTCCACCAACTCTACTTGACCACCGGCGAGCTTCGCCGCCGACTCAAGCATTTTGGCGCGTGAACCTGCATCGAGAGCAACCGCTGATGTAACTTCAGCCACCGTCACTCCCTGATGCTTGCGCAACTGGTTGAGAAAGCTGGTTACTATCTCGGGCAAGTATCCCTCACGACCCTTGCGGGTAAGAAGGACCATGAAGCCCATCGTGATAGCACTCACTTTGCCATCGAACAACTTCTGCAAGATGTCGATCTTCTTGTCGGCCTTTATCACAGGGCTCGAAAGCATGACACGAAAATCACGGCTTTCGTTCATGATACCGTCCAACATGACCATATCGGTCTTGGCAGCATCCAACTGGCCCTTTTCGATACAAAGGTCGAGAAGTGATTTGGCGTAACGCGACGCTATGCGGATTCCACTCATGATTAGTTTGATCGGATTTCTGCGATCAGTGATTCATTTAATGCTTTCTGCTTTTCACTATCTGAAAGCTTTTCACGCGTCAACTTCTCGGCGATATCTACGCTGAGGGTTGCCACCTGATTCTTCAATTCAGTGATAGCAGCTTTTTTCTGATTATCGATCTCCTGGCGAGCTGATTCGATGATGCGAGTCGATTCTTCCGTTGCCTTGGTGCGAGCTTCAGAGACAATACTGTCTTTGAGAGCCTTCGCCTCAACGAGAATACGATCGCGCTCATCACGCGCTTCGCGGAGAAGCTGTTCGTTGCCGGCTTGGAGTTTAGACATTTCCTGACGCGCACGCTCAGCCTCGTTCAAAGCATTCTCAATGCCTTGCGAGCGCTCTTCGAGCGACTTCAGGATGGGACCCCATGCCATCTTCTTCAACAAGAAGGCAACAATCAGGAAGGCCACCGTAGCCCAAAACACCGTTCCGTACGAAACGCTTAATAATCCGTCCATGTTTTTAAACCTTTTTTGGATTGCGCAGGACCAAAAAGCGTGGCCTGCTTGCGCTTATTAACCGAATACTACGAGCAGGCACACGATTACGGCGAAGAGAGCAACACCCTCTACAAGAGCCGCAGCCACGATCATGCTTGCACGCAAATCACCGGCGCTTTCAGGCTGACGTGCCATTGCATCCATAGCGTGGCTTCCGATAAGACCCACACCGATACCTGCACCGATTGCTGCAAGACCTGCACCAATACCAGCGTAGCCTGCTGCTGAGGCCGCTTCCAAAAGAACTGTCAAGAATTCCATTTTTATTTGTTTGTGTTTGAGTTTGCTAATTAATGATGTGCCTCTTCATGATGATGTTCTTGCGTGGCATCGCCGAAGTACAGCGCTGCCAACAACGTGAAAACATATGCCTGAAGAAATGCTACCAAAAGTTCGATGAAAAACATGAAGACAATAAAGAGCGTGGAGAATACCCCAACACCATAACCTGCTACAACGCTCTTTTCTCCAAAAATGAAAATCAATGAAGTGAACGCCAAAATGATGATGTGACCCGCATTGATGTTTGCCGTCAAACGAATCATCAATACAGCCGGCTTAATGAAAATACTCAAGAATTCAATCGGCACAAGGATGAACTTGATGGCCAATGGCACACCGGGAGGCCATACAATGTGACCCCAGTAGTGAGCATTACCGTTGATGGTAGTTAGAATGAAAACAAACGTCGCCAATACCAGCGTAATGCTCAACGTACCCGTGATGTTGAATCCGCCAAGGAAAGGAATCAAACCAAGCATGTTGGATGCCCAAATGAAGAAGAAAGAAGTAAGCATGAAAGGCAAAAACTTTTGCGCTCTCTTTTTACCCAATGCCGGAATGGCTACTTCATCCTTGATAAACAAAACAAATGGCTCCAGCAAATTCTGCATGCCCTTAGGAGCTTGGCCCTTGCGCTTCTCATATGCCTTTGCTACACGAGAAAACAGGAACAACACCAACATGAGCATCAGCAGCATTCCGAATACCGACTTCGTAATCGAGAGATCCAACACCGGATGACCATGAAACTCTTCGTGTCCTTCAGCATGTGCCTCAACCGGTGCTGCCTGAGCTGCAGCAAGACTGTCAACCGGAGCATCAATCGAGTCAGTAACATGATATTCTACTTTGTGAACCTCTGCGGTATGCGAAGCATCTACGGTGTAGATTTTCTCATGATGCAACTCGTATGTATTGCCTGTTGAAGTACTAGTGTATTTCTTCGTGAACCCATGGTGTTCATCCATGAAAACCGAGCTCATGAAGAAATCAAAGCCCTGTTCAGTTTTCACTATGCAAGGCAAAGGAAGGGTAACATTTCCGAAGAAATGAATCGAGTGCGCATCCGAAATGTGGTGCACAATCATGTCTCCTGCCTTGAATTTTCCTTCCTCTCCACCCCCTGAAGCATATGCACGCATACCAGCCAGTTGAAGACACAGTATGGCCACTAGAGCCGTAAATCGGCTCAAAGCCTTGATTTTATTGGGGGTTTGTTTACTTAACATCAGGAATTATCCTCAAAATTGCGCGGCAAAAGTATGCAGATATTGGGGTAGTGCCAAGGGTTAACGTGGAATTTTCATAACTCCCTGTAAAATCAAGGGTTATGCGATGTAAAACTCCGGTTATGACAACACACCGCGTGAGATAACTATTTTCTGTACTTCGCTGGTTCCTTCATAGATCTGTGTGATCTTGGCGTCACGCATCAATCGCTCTACGTGGTACTCCTTCACATATCCATATCCACCGTGAATTTGAACAGCTTCAACGGTATGCTTCATAGCAACCTGTGAGGCATACAACTTGGCAATAGCGCTTGCCTGATCGTAATTCAAATGCTGATCCTTCAACCATGCTGCCTTATAAACCAGCAAACGTGCCGCCTCAATCTCTGTTGCCATATCAGCCAACTTGAACGCAATGGCTTGGTGTTGCGAAATTTCTTTACCGAACGCCTTGCGCTCTTTCGAATAGGCCAATGACAACTCGTAGGCGCCTGCTGCAATTCCGAGGGCTTGGGCAGCAATACCGATACGACCGCCGCTCAACGTCTTCATAGCGAACTTGAATCCGAAGCCATCTTCACCAATACGATTTTCCTTTGGAACTTTCACGTCTTGGAACATCAATGTATGAGTATCGCTACCGCGAATACCCAACTTGTTTTCCTTTGCTCCGATGATGAAACCGGGCATTCCGCGCTCAACGATTAGGCAGTTAATTCCTTTATGACCCTTCGCTGCATCGGTTTGAGCCATCACTAGGTATGTGCTGGCGCTGCTTCCGTTGGTAATCCAGTTCTTCGTACCATTCAACAAATAGTGGTCGCCCATATCGATGGCAGTCGTGCGCTGCGATGTAGCATCGCTACCCGCCTCTGGTTCCGACAAACAGAATGCTCCTATCTTCTCTCCTTTCGCAAGAGGCACTAAATATTTTTGCTTTTGTTCTTCCGAACCGAAAGCCTCCAAACCCCAAGTCACAAGCGAGTTATTTACGCTCATGCAAACAGAAGTGGATGCATCGATTTTGGAAATCTCCTCCATCGCCAACACATAGCTCAACGTATCCATTCCACTTCCACCATATTCCGGACTCACCATCATGCCCATGAAGCCCAACTCACCGAGTTGCTTCACTTCCTCTGCCGGAAACTTTTGGTGTTCGTCACGTTCGATAACGCCCGATTTCAAGACGTTCTGCGCGAACTCACGCGCTGCTTGTTGCACTGCTTTGTGCTCTTCTGATAATTCGAAATGCATTGTTCGAGATTTTAGGCCGCGAAGGTAATCATTTAGTGACTAGTCAAAAGTGAAATAGTGAAACAGAAAGGAGGCACGGCAGCGCAGCAGATTGACGCGCAGCAGCGCGTCCCTAAACAGAATATTTGGGGGCAATCGTCATTCGCCCCTCGCCCCTAAAAAACGCCGCCCCGGCCTGCTATACGCAAACCGGGGCGGCAATAAAACAAACAAACTAACTACAACTACTTCTTCATGAAGCTGCGGGTTACGCAGTCATTTCCGTTAACTACTTTCAACTGATACATGCCTTGTGACAAGTTATCAATTGAAATCGACGTTGTGGTTGAATACAGATTACCTGTATTTACCAATTCGCCTGTAATGCTGTAGATTGAATATACGGTTGATCCGTTCATAGCCGGCATGGTAACAGTGATTTGTTCTGCTGCCGGGTTAGGATAAACAATTGTTGTGTTCAAGCTAATCTCGTTTACCGATGTGCTTGGGGTGAGTACAGCGTCAATTACGTGTACTACTCCGTTGTCGGCAATCAAGTCAGCCATGATTACCTGAGCATTGTTGATGAATACGTTGCCACCGGTAATAGAAACCGTTACATCTTGACCTTGCAAGGTTGTGATGGTCTGGCCATTGGTAAGGCTGCTTGAAAGCGCCTCGCCTGATACCACGTGATACAACAATACTTGAGCAAGAGCTCCTGTTGGATCAGCCAACAAACCATCCAATACACCGGCAGGAAGTGCTGCAAACGCAGCGTCTGTTGGTGCAAACACGGTAAATGGACCGTCACCTGAAAGGTCATCAGCCAAACCTGCTGCAATCACAGCTGTCTCCAATGTGTTGTGGCTTGGGCTATTCACGATGATGTCTACAACTGTGCTTGGCTCAGGATTCAATTCAGGAACCAATACTGCGTCAATCACGTGAACAACTCCGTTGTCAGCCAAAATATCAGCAACAATTACCTGAGCATCGTTGATGAATACTCCGTTAGCATTGATGGTTACTGTGATGTCCTGACCTTGAATGGTAGTAATCATCATACCGTCTGAAAGATCGGTTGACAGAGCCAAACCAGCTACTGCATGGTACAACAACACCTGTGTAAGAGCACCGTTTGGATCAGCCAACAAAGCATCCAATACACCAGCTGGAAGCGCTGCGAAAGCTGCATCTGTTGGAGCAAATACAGTCAATGGACCAGAACCGGAAAGTGCACTTTGCAAACCTGCCGCAACTACTGCTGCTTCCAACGTGTTGTGATCAGCACTGTTTACAACGATATCCAAAATAGTGTTGGTTGGTTGTGGCGGAGGTGGCAACAACACAGCATCAAGTACGTGAACAACACCGTTGTCTGCCAAAATATCGGCAACAATCACCATGGCATCATTGATCATAACACCATTTGCATCGATGGTTACAGTGATATCTTCACCCAACAAAGTAGTAATCATTTGGCCATTGCTCAAATCAGTTGAAAGAGCCTGACCATTTACTACGTGGTAGAGAAGAACCTCAGCCAACGCACCTGTTGGATCAGCCAACAAAGCATCGATAACACCTGCTGGAAGTGCAGCGAATGCATCATCCGTTGGAGCGAACACAGTGAATGGACCGGTTCCTGAAAGATCATCAGCCAAACCTGCCGCAATCACAGCTGTTTCCAATGTGTTGTGAACCGGGCTGTTTACAATGATATCTACAACTGTTGTAGGCTCCGGATTCAATTCCGGAATCAATACCGCGTCGATTACGTGAACTACACCATTGTCCGCGAGAATATCAGCAACAATCACATTCGCGTTGTTGATCATTACTCCGTTCATATCGATGGTAACCGTAATGTCCTGACCAAGAAGTGTAGTGATTACCTGACCATCGGTCAAGTCGGTTGAAAGAGCCAACCCGCCTACTACGTGGTAAAGAAGAATCGAAGCAAGATCACCGGTTGGGTCGGCCAACAAAGCAGTAATCAAATCTGCCGGCAATGCAGCAAAGGCAGCATCTGTTGGAGCGAATACCGTGAACGGACCTGTACCTGAAAGATCATCAGCCAATTCAGCAGCAATTACAGCAGCCTCAAGCGTGTTGTGATCAGGGCTGTTTACGATGATGTTTACAACCGTGTTTGTTGAGATGACACCTGCACAAGCACAATCAACTCCGAATACATCGTTGATTGTAGCAGGATTGTTATCATCGCAGATGTCGCCAGGGAATTGACATGAACCGTTGTCTATTGCAGCGTTCATATCGTAGTTACAAGCTGTCATATCTGTGCAGCCAAGCAATTCACCCGCGCAAACACAGTCATCACCCAATAAATCATTGATGGTATTCTCGTTCGCATCATCGCAAGGCTCGCCCGGCAAAATGCAAGAACCATTATCGATGGTAGCTTCTGCGTTGTAATTGCACGCTTCAATCGCTGTGCAACCTTCAACCTGTGGTGCAGGTGGCAACAACACAGCGCTGATTACGTGAACAACACCATTATCAGCAAGGATATCAGCAACTGTAACAAGCGCATCATTGATAAATACGTTGCCATCGGCAATCGTCACAGTAACTGTTGAACCTTGTAGGGTAGGAACTACCATACCGTCCATCAAATCGGTTGACAGAACTGAACCGGCAACAACGTGATACAACAATACTTGTGTAAGCAAACCATTTGGATCAGCCAACGCTGCATCGAGCACACCCGCAGGCAATGCTGCAAAAGCTGCATCCGTTGGTGCAAATACAGTGAATGGACCGGTGCTTGAAAGTGTTCCTGCAAGACCTGCTGCAATAACAGCGGTTTCCAGTGTAGTGTGATCAGGGCTATTTACAATGATATCAACTACAGTGTTGGTTGAAATAATACCTGCACATCCGCAATCTGCTGTGTAAACATCGTTGATGGTAGCAGCGTCATTGTCATCACAGTTATCACCCGGGAATACACATGAACCATTGTCGATTATGGCATTCATGTCGTAGTTACAAGCGGTCATTTCCGTGCAACCCACCAATTGTCCTGCGCACACGCAATCATTTCCAAGAACATCGTTCTCGGTGCCAGCGTTCAAATCGTCGCAAGGCTCACCTGGGAATACACACGAACCGTCTTCCACTTCAGCTGCAGCGTTGTAATTGCAAGCTTCAGCAGCTGTGCAACCTTCTACAGGAGCTGCAGGGATGAGAACTGCATCAATAACGTGAACTATACCATTGTCGGCAGTGATATCAGCAACAATAACCTGAGCGTTGTTGATGAAAACTCCACCGTTAATAGTAACAGTTACATCAGCACCATTGATGGTAGTGATTACCTGTCCATCAGTCAAGTCGGCTGAAAATGCTGTTGTACCTACTACGTGGTACAATAGAATTTGAGTAAGTGCACCTGTTGGATCAGCCAACAAAGCGTCTACTGTTCCGGCCGGAAGAGCAGCGAAAGCTGCATCTGTCGGAGCAAATACAGTGAAAGGTCCTGTGCCGCTCAAGGTCTCTACCAATCCTGCCGCAACAACTGCCGCTTCAAGAGTAGTGTGATCAGGGCTGTTAACGATAATGTCTACAACAGTTGTAGTTGGCAAAGTTCCTGCGCATCCGCAATCTGCTGTGTAAACATCATTGGTGGTAGCAGCGTCGTTGTCGTCGCAGTTATCACCCGGGAATACACATGAACCATTGTCGATTCCTGCATTCATATCGTAATTGCAAGCTGACATCTCTGTGCAACCTTCCAATTGTCCTGCACAAACGCAATCAGCACCCAACACATCGTTGGTTGTCATATCGTTGGCATCGTCACATACTTCGCCGGGCAGAATGCATGAACCATCTTCTACGGTAGCTTCCGAGTTGAAATTGCACGCTTCAGGTGCTGTGCAACCCTCAACCACCGGAGCGGGAGGAAGAAGAACAGCGTCGATTACGTGAACAACTCCGTTATCGGCAATGATATCCGCTACAGTTACCTGCGCGTTGTTGATGAAAACACCACCGCTGATGGTTACCACTACATCCGCTCCATTGATGGTCGCTATAACCTGTCCATCAGACAAATCGGTAGATAGTGCTGTTGCACCCACTACGTGGTACAACAGAATTTGAGTGAGAGCACCCGTTGGATCAGCCAACAAAGCGTCTACGGTTCCTGCAGGAAGCGCAGAGAAAGCTGCATCCGTTGGAGCAAAGACAGTGAATGGGCCTGGGCCGTCCAATGTACCATCCAAACCGGCAGCAATTACTGCAGCCTCCAGTGTAGTATGATCAGGGCTATTTACAATGATATCCAATACCGAAGATGTCTGCGCAGGCGGCAAAAGAACCGCATCGATTACGTGCACCACGCCATTGTCTGCGATTATATCAGCAACAATTACCTGTGCGTCATTTACAAAAACACCGTTGGCATTGATTGTAATAGTTACATCGCTTCCTTGAATCGTTGTTACTACTGCACCATCAAACAAGTCTGTCGAAAGCGCTATACCGGATAAAACGTGGTACAATAAAACATTCACCAATTCTCCGTTTGGATCAGCAAGCAAAGCATCAACAGTACCTGCAGGCAACAAAGCAAAAGCAGCGTCTGTTGGTGCAAACAAAGTGAAATCGCCGGCAGTAGACAATGTTTCATTCAACCCACTGGCAACCAAAGCAGCCTCGAGCGTATTGTGAACCTCGCTATTCGCTACAATGTCCATGATGGTGTTGGTTGGCAAAACGGGCGGCAACAAAACCGCATCAATCACGTGAACCACACCATTCGTTGCAACAATATCCGCAACAGTTACTTGCGCATCGTTGATGAAAACGCCGTTAGCATCGATTGTTACTGTGATTTCTTCACCCTGTAAGGTTGTTACCATCATACCATCGGACAAATCAGTAGAAAGTGCCTGAAGGCCCAATACGTGGTAAAGAAGAATGTTCGCTAAATCGCCTGTTGGGTCGACCAACAAGGCATCTACAGTTCCGGCAGGCAGGGCCTCAAAAGCCGCATCTGTAGGAGCAAATAAAGTGAAAGGGCCTGGACCTGAAAGATCGTCGGCAAGCTCAGCTGCAATGACAGCAGCTTCTAGCGTGTTGTGATCGGGACTTCCTACTACAATGTCGACCACCGTTTGGGCCTTCATCTGGAAGCTCACACACAACACCATGAATAAGTAAAGTAGTTTTCTCATGATTTGTTGAATTGATTTGGAATACTTGAAAACAACATGAATTAAGTAAAGTTCATTATTACAATACACTGCTATAAAATTCTATCTCCGTCCTTGGAGCCCTAACGAAAAAAGCCCCGACTATCCAATGGATAATCGGGGCTTTAGTCACTTATTCAGCTTAGTTTTTCAAGAAGCTGTGTGAAGTGCAAGAAGCACCGTTTGTCAACTTCAATTGATACATTCCCTGTGACAATGCATCCAGCGAAATCGCCGTTGTCATCGCGTTCAAGGTACCTGAAGTAACCAATTTTCCGGTTACTGTGTAAATCTCAAACTGGGTTGAACCCTTAGTGCCTGAGATGCTTACATTCAACATTTCTGAAGCAGGGTTTGGGTAAATGCTAGCGGTTTGAACGTTCGACTCATTGACTGAAGAAGCCGGAGTCAAAACTGCATCAATAACGTGCACAACACCGTTGTCTGCAGTCAAATCTGCAACAATTACCTGAGCATTATTGATGAAAACGTTTCCACCGGTAATTGAAACCGTTACGTCTGCACCTTGCAAAGTAGTAATCGTCTGACCATCGGAAAGGCTGGTTGAAAGCGCTTCACCTGCCACTACGTGGTACAACAAGATCTGCGCAAGAGTACCGGTAGGATCAGCCAATAGAGCTTCAATGGTACCCGCAGGAAGAGCTGCAAAAGCAGCGTCTGTTGGAGCAAATACCGTGAATGGACCGTCACCTGAAAGATCATCTGCAAGACCTGCAGCAATCACAGCTGTTTCCAATGTGCTGTGAACAGGGCTGTTTACGATGATGTCAACGACTGTTGAAGTAACAGGTGTTACCTCAGGAACCAATACTGCATCGATTACGTGTACAACACCATTGTCAGCCATGATATCAGCTACAATTACCTGCGCATCGTTAATGAAAACTCCGTTAGCGTTGATAGTTACTATAACATCAGTGCCTTCGAGTGTAGTTACCATCATACCGTCTGTAAGATCGGTAGACAAAGCAACACCTGAAACCGCGTGATAGAGAAGAATGTCTGTCAGCAATCCTGTTGGATCTGCCAACAAGGCATCAATTGTACCTGCAGGCAATGCTGCAAAGGCTGCATCTGTTGGAGCAAATACTGTCAATGGACCAGGACCGGCAAGAGCACCTTGCAAACCTGCAGCCAATACAGCTGCTTCCAATGTGTTGTGATCAGCACTGTTCACCACAATATCCAAAATGGTATTGGTAGGTGCTGCCGGTGGCAACAATACAGCGTCGATTACGTGAACCACACCGTTGTCTGCCATCACATCAGCAACAATTACTTGAGCATCGTTGATGAAAACACCGTTTGCATTGATAGTAACTACTACATCCTCACCATTGAGAGTAGTAATGGTTTGACCGTTTGACAAATCAGTTGAAAGAGCGCTTGCTCCTACAACGTGATACAACAAAACCTGAGTTAGTAGTCCTGTTGGATCAGCCAACAAAGCGTCAATAGCACCCATCGGCAATGCCGCAAAGGCTGCATCTGTTGGAGCAAATACTGTCAATGGACCAGGACCGGCAAGAGCACCTTGCAAACCTGCAGCCAGAACAGCAGCTTCCAATGTATTGTGATCAACACTGTTCACCACAATGTCCAAAATGGTATTGGTAGGTGCTGCCGGTGGCAACAATACAGCGTCGATTACGTGAACCACACCGTTGTCTGTCATCACATCTGCTGCAATTACTTGAGCATCGTTGATGAAAACACCGTTTGCGTTGATGGTTACTGTGATATCGCTTCCTTGAATGGTTGTTGCCATCAATCCGTCTGAAAGATCGGTAGACAAAACAACACCGTCCAAGGCATGGTACAACAATATGTTTGAGAGTTCCCCGAAAGGATCAGTAAGCAATGTTTCAACGGTTCCTGCAGGAAGCAATGCAAATGCAGCATCTGTTGGGGCAAACAAAGTGAAGCTTCCGGGATTCGAAAGCGTCTCATTCAATCCGCTGGCAACCAAAGCTGCCTCCAATGTGTTGTGGTCAGCGCTGTTGGCAACAACATCCATAATGGTGTTGGTTGGCATTACAGGCGGCAACAAAACCGCATCAATCACGTGAACGACACCGTTCGAAGCAGTAATATCTGCAACGGTTACCTGAGCATTGTTGATGAAAACACCATTAGCATTAATAGATACTGTGATTTCCTCACCCTGTAAGGTTGTTACCATCATACCATCTGACAAATCAGTAGAAAGTGCCTGAAGGCCCAATACGTGATAAAGCAAAATGTTGGCAAGTGCGCCCGTTGGATCAGCCAACAAAGCGTCCACTGTTCCGGCAGGAAGTGCAGCGAACGCCGCATCAGTCGGTGCGAATACAGTGAAGGGACCTGCACCTGAAAGATCATCAGCAAGTTCCGCTGCGATTACAGCAGCTTCGAGCGTGTTGTGATCAGGGCTTCCAACTACAATGTCGACCACCGTTTGGGCCTTCATCTGGAAGCTTACACACAACACCATGAATACGTAGAGAATTTTTTTCATTTGTGTTTTAATTGATTTGGAAATAGTTTAACAACAAGACACTGGCAAAGTTCAAAACCGAGAGAGAATTCCTACCTCAACTTGGAATGCCAACTTGCTGTCTCCAACAGCAGGTTGTTCAAACTCGAGCTGCTATTGCGGGCATTGAAGCCTTGAATCATTCAACT
>JBKCGW010000005.1:0-10137 GCA_046303175.1 Flavobacteriales bacterium | reverse complement strand
GAATAAACGAAGGCTGTGTAAGGTTGCGAGATATATCGGTAAATTCCATGAGAAGGTTCCAGTTCCCTTCCTGCATGGGCACAGTCATAGACCCCAACAACCAACCTTGCTTATCCTTGGCTCCTTCGTGCAAAATCAGCGATAGTGTATCCTGAGCCATCCCGTTGAGATCACTGATGGTCGCTTTTACTTTCAAATTCAACAGAAATGGGTTGGACGCAGATGTACGCGTGTACAATAATTCTCCGGAAAAGACGCGGAAATAAACCGTACTTGAATCGTCGCTGTGGTGATAAACGACATACTCCGGATGTATATCGCGGCTTTCCAAATCGTACAAGTATTGATAGGAGCCTGTGGGCACTAGTGCATTTCGCTTGCAAGCGCATAAGCCGGCAGCGATTATCAGTACCCAAATTGCGTGCTTCATACCTGTCAATTGATAGGTAAATATACCACCTTGAATTAGGACTAGCGATGCATGAACGAGTAATATTCCTCAGGATTCATCCAATCGGACCAGGATAGCATGGTGTGCCGATTCGATTCAACAAGAACATTTCGCATGCGTTCATAATCTGACCCCCACTCCACTGTTGGGCTTCGTTGCGCATGCAAGGTATCGTGATTGGTTAGATAAAAAATGGCATTCTCGCTGTATGAATTCAACAGATGATTCCAGGATTCTTCGCCGGCCTTTGCTTTGCGAAAAGCATCGTGGTTGAAGTAAGCGGAGAAATCGCCACAAGCATTAGCAAGCTCATGGCCATCGCACCAAAAATGGAGTTCCCTTTGACTTTCCAATCGAACGCTTGCTATCCAGTTTGCTACAATTTCAGTAGGAATGAAGGATGCCGCATCTAGGCGAAATCCATCCACTCCGCATTCAATCCAAAAGCGCAAAACGTTTAGGCAAGCCTTTGAAACATCCTCGTTGGAATGATCGAGTTGAACGACGTCGTTCCAATCGGTGCCTAGTGGTGCACGCATATTCCCCGAATGATCCTTACTGTACCAACCTGGGGTTGTTGTCCAAGAGTGCGAGGGTGAAGTATGGTTTAGCGGCATATCTAGCACAACGCTGAGTCCGTTGCTGTGGCAGCATTCTATCCAATTGATTGCCTCTTCTAGGCTACCAATGGATGGTTCCATTGCATGGTGATTCACAACAGCAAATGGTGATGTGCTCATCTCACGATTTATCATCATCCAGGGCAGAACAAACACCGCATTGAATCCGGCCTGAGCCACTCGCTGTGGTAACTGCATAGCAGCTTCCAGCGTTCCCTGCGCGGTAGCATGCGGAATAGAAAGTTCCAAAATTCGAAGCGGCTGACTCATGGTTGCATAAAAAAAGCCCGCTGTTCGCGGGCTTTCAATTCATTTATCGATTACATAGGCATAAAAGGGAATTGCTTTCCGGGGAAATGACCGGTTGCTCCCAATTGTTCCTCTATGCGCAATAGCTGGTTATACTTCGCAATTCTGTCGCTGCGTGAAGCTGAACCCGTTTTAATCTGACCGGTATTCAGTGCTACGGCCAAATCGGCAATGGTAGTATCTTCTGTTTCACCGCTGCGATGACTCATGATGGAAGTATATGAGTATTTCGTTGCAAGTTGCACTGCTTCAATTGTCTCAGTGAGTGAGCCAATTTGATTCACCTTAACGAGAATCGAATTGGCAATTCCTTCCTGAATTCCGCGAGCCAGGCGATTGACGTTTGTAACGAAAAGATCGTCTCCAACCAATTGAATGTGGCCACCAAGCGATTCGGTGAGCAATTTCCAACCCTCCCAATCATCTTCAGCACAGCCATCTTCGATGGACACGATTGGGTATTTATCGCACCATGCCTTCCAATAAGAGACCATTTCAGAGCTTGTCAGCTCTTCGCCGGTGCTCTCCAAAATATACTTTCCTTTCTCTGCATTGTAGAATTCGGTACTTGCGCAATCGAGACCGATGCACACATCCACTCCCGGCTTATAGCCTGCAGCTTCAATTGCCATCATCACGTATTGCAACGCCTCTTCATTGCTTTTGAGGTTTGGCGCAAATCCACCCTCGTCTCCCACGTTGGTAGAGAAGCCTTTTCCTTTCAGTACGGACTTCAAATGATGAAACACTTCAGTTCCCATTCGAAGTGATTCACTGAATGTTTCAGCGCCTACCGGCAAAATCATGAATTCCTGCACATCGACTTTGTTATCGGCATGCGCACCACCGTTGATGATGTTCATGAGAGGTATGGGCAGTGTATTTCCGCCAATTCCGCCCACGTAGCGGTACAAAGGCATGCCCACTGTTTCTGCTGCAGCGCGAGCCGTAGCCAATGAAACACCGAGAATCGCGTTTGCACCCAGGATAGCCTTATTCTCGGTGCCATCGAGCGCAGACATGGTGCGGTCGATTCCGGTTTGATCAAAAACAGAAGCACCTACAAGGGCCTCGTTGAGCGTACCTACTACATTCTGTACAGCCTTGGTAACGCCTTTACCCATGTATTGGGTCTTATCGAGGTCGCGCAACTCCACTGCCTCATGCACTCCTGTGCTTGCACCGCTTGGCACAGCTGCACGTCCCACATGACCGCTATCGGTGTAAACTTCTACCTCAACCGTGGGGTTACCGCGCGAATCGAGAATTTGACGCGCGTGAATCTTAGCAATACTTGACATTCTTTTTGTTTTTTATAAGTGTTTTACTGGAGAGATAGAAGCCCGGCTATCATTGAGGCGTTCTCCTGCTCAGTGAACTTCGGCAATCTTTTTACCGGCTACAATATTCGTAATAAATTGGTCAAACAGGTAACGTGAATCATGCGGTCCTGCGCTAGCTTCGGGGTGATATTGAACAGAAAAAACAGGGTTGTTCTTAAGTCGAATGCCCGCTATTGTCTGATCATTGAGGTGCACATGCGTTATTTCTGCATCAGCGCTTGCCTCTATCGATTCTCTGGATATCACAAAGCCGTGATTCTGACTGGTAATTTCGCTCTTTCCTGAAACGAGATTCTTCACCGGGTGATTGATCCCGCGGTGACCGTTGAACATCTTAACGGTTTTCAAGCCCTGCGAAAGACCTATGAGTTGATGGCCTAAGCAAATTCCGAAACCGGGTATTCCTGTTTCGATGAGGCTTGAGATCAGTGCAATCGTTTTAGGCATCGCCGAAGGATCGCCGGGACCATTGCCATACATGATACCATCGGGTGAAAATGCCAGAATTTCTTCTTTAGTGGCGGAGAGAGGGAATACACGCAAATAACAATCACGCTCTGTAAGGCAGCGCAGGATATTTAGTTTCACGCCAAAATCGAGAACCGCTACACGATGCATGGCATCCGGATTGCCCACCTCGTATGCCTCTTTGCACGCCACGTGACTGCTCAATTCGAGACCATCCATGGAAGGAACCTCAGCAAGCATTTGCTTCAGTTTCTCAACATCATGAACCTCCGAGGAAATGATGCAGTTCATTGCACCCGCCTTTCGAATGTGGCGAACAAGGGCACGTGTATCGATATCACAAATCCCGGTCACACCATCACGCACCAAATAATCTTGGAGTGTACCAATGGGTCCAACCCTACTAGCCACATCCGAAAACTTTTTAATAATGACACCCGAAACCTTGCAACTGTTCGATTCGACCTCATCTGCATGCACACCGTAATTACCGATGTGTGCGGTCGCCATTACGAGAACCTGACCATAATAACTAGGATCCGTGAAGACTTCTTGATATCCTGTCATTGCCGTGTTGAAGGCAATTTCACCGGTTGCGGTGCCCACGTTACCGCATGATTTACCGAAAAAAACAGTGCCATCTTGAAGTACAAGAACGGCAGGAACTTGGTTGCGTATCATTGGGGTGCGAAATTAGTATGCATGCCTCAATGATAGCATATCAGCTTTTTAACAATAACCAAGAGTTCTTGTGGATTGCAAGCAGCACGGGAGAAATTCTGAATCATAGCCCGCATTAAGACGTGTTGATAATTCGCTGATGCGAATAAAATTGTGTAATCGCTTGATGTTACTATTTTTGCCATGAAGACAACTATCTTCGTAACCACTCCATGGTAAAGAAAAACACATTGTGGGCGTTATTTCTGCTCGTTTCTATCGCGTTGTTGAGCAGTTCATGCGCTCGTCGCAAGCATTCATGTGCTGCATACAACCGCACCGAGCTTCCGAAAGCAAACTAATTGCTAAGCGTATCTAAAGTCTACCACTTGCTTTATATCCGGATGAATACTTTTGGCCACAGGGCAGGTCTTAGCTGCATTTTCCAAGATAGTTCGTTCCTTTTCTGAATATCCCTTGTCTTCGATTGTAAGGTGGATGTGAATCTCACCTACCCTTCTCGGTTCGCCGTACATCACCTTTTCGATATCCGCAGTTATATTACCTAGTAAAATTCCTTTGCCTTCGGCAGTAATTCCCATTAAGGTTATCATGCATGATGCGAGTGAAGTGCAGAGTAAGTCTGTTGGTGAAAATGCCTCACCCTTCCCATGATTGTCAGTTGGAGCATCCGTTATTAGCTCGTTTCCTGATCGCAAGTGCACAGCACGGTTACGCAGATGGCCTTCGTAATTAATTCGCATTCCGGGGTTCATGATGTCTGTCAATTTTCGTTCAAAACTAAGACAGGTTTGAATTGTTTGAAGAAATGAGTGTGTTACCTTTGAACACCGCAATGGTACGTTTCGCAACCATAGTTTCAATTTTAATGCTTACGCTGTCAGCATGGGCGCAGCCTATTCCTGAAAATGAAATCTTGTTATACAAGAAAATGCGCCAGGTGGGTATCAACATAAATACAGGTGGTTATGGCATCAATACAACCTTCGGTAGGTTTTCAGATGCTTCGCACCTATGGCTTTTTGGTGCGGACTTAATGTTTGTAAAGCATGAGAAAGAAACAAAAACCTGGAATCCGGTTAATGACCCGAATGCAAGGCCCTATTACTATGGTAAACTGAATAACTTTTACACGCTGAGGGCTCAGATAGGTCGCAAAAAAATTGTAACCGAAAAATTGCGGCACAGTGGAGTTCAGATTTCATATAACTGGATGATTGGTCCTTCACTTGGATTTACCAAACCTGTTTATTTGGAAATCATTTACATAGACGAACCCAATAACCAGCCTTATTTGGAGGTTGAAAAGTTCGACCCCGATCTTCACTACATCGATAATATTTACGGTCGAGCTAGCTCGCTACGTGGATTTGACGAGCTTAAGCTTCAGCCGGGTGCCTTCGGCAAATTCTCATTCACCTTTGAATACAGTAATGAACGCGAACGCTTGAAAGGCATTGAGGCCGGAGCCGCTGCTGATCTTTTCAGCAGACGCGTTCCAATAATGGCGATATACGATGATGAGAGCAATAATCCGCGGAACCACCAATTGTTCTTGTCTCTTTATCTCAACTTTTTTATAGGTACCAAATACGATCAGAAGTGAGCGATACCTCTGCACCCATTACAACAGAAAACACGCGAGTTCCGAAACCTAAGTGGCTGCGCGTAAAACTTCCCACCGGCGAAAACTATCGCAAAGTGCGTGGCTTGGTAGACCAACATAAGCTGCATACCATTTGTGAAAGCGGTAATTGTCCCAACATGGGTGAATGCTGGGGAGAAGGCACGGCGACCTTCATGATTCTTGGCAACATTTGCACGCGCTCGTGTGGATTTTGCGCGGTTGCAACCGGTCGACCACTTCCCGCCGACTTGAAAGAACCCGAGCGAGTAGCCGATTCTATTCGACTCATGAGCGTGAAGCATGCCGTAATCACTTCGGTCGATCGTGACGACTTGACCGATGGTGGATCCCAAATATGGTTTGACACGGTTGCAGCGGTACGAAAGGTTTCACCGGGCACTACCATGGAAACCCTCATACCCGATTTTGCAGGCAAGTGGGAAAACCTACAGCGCATTATCGATGCAGCACCGGAAGTGGTTTCGCACAATCTGGAAACCGTGAGAAGGCTCACCAAGCAAG
The DNA here is from genome assembly GCA_046303175.1 of Flavobacteriales bacterium. Classification (GTDB taxonomy): domain Bacteria; phylum Bacteroidota; class Bacteroidia; order Flavobacteriales_D; family Sanyastnellaceae; genus JAIBBG01. The sequence goes on along the minus strand of JBKCGW010000005.1, from coordinate 4,116 downwards.
TGCGAATTCAGGCCAAGTATGACCGCAGTCTGGAAGTGCTTCTTCGCTTGAAACAAGGCGGTATGCGCACCAAGAGCGGCGTAATGCTTGGATTAGGTGAGACAGAAGAAGAAACATTGGAAACAATTGATGACTTGGCTTCGGTGAATGTTGACATTCTTACGTTGGGCCAATACCTACAGCCAACTCCCAAACACCTGCCAGTAGCTGCTTTCATTACGCCCGAAAAATTTGCAGAGTACAAGGAATATGCGCTTGGCAAAGGTTTTCGATATGTCGAAAGCGGCCCGTTGGTGCGTTCATCTTATCACGCAGAAAAGCACCTCTTTTAATCGATGGCAAAAATTCGTGTTGCCGTCAATGGTTTCGGACGCATTGGCAGAGCCCTCGCTCGTATACTCCTCAACGACGAGCGCATCGATTTGATTGCTATCAACGATGTAGCTCCCATCGAAACGATGGCTCATCTGTTTCGATTCGATTCAATTCATGGTAAATGGTCAGGATCAGCAGGCTTCTCCAATGACACACTGCTCTTAGACAACAAGCGTATTGCCTATAGTCAATACAGTTCGCCGGAACAACTACCCTGGGCAGGATTGAATATTGATGTTGTAATTGAATGCACCGGACATTTCAAAACAAGGCTTGAGCTGGAGAAACATCTCCATGCAGGAGCTCGCAAGGTATTGCTGAGTGTCCCCCCCGAAGACGATACTATTAAAACCATCGTGTGTGGTATTAATGACCACTTGATTTCGGATAACGACCTTTTGATATCGAATGCATCGTGTACTACCAACAATGCGGCACCAATGGTACAGCTCATTGATGAGCTATGCGGCATTGAGAGTTGCTACATCACCACCGTGCACAGTTATACCACCGATCAGCGACTGCAAGATTCACCTCATAAAGACCTGCGAAGAAGCCGCGCAGCATTGCAATCGATTATACCCACCACTACCGGAGCTGCGAAAGCGCTAACACGTGTCTTTCCACATTTGCGCGAAAAAATGGGCGGTTGTGGTTTTCGTGTACCTGTGCCTGATGGTTCATTGACCGATATCACTTGCACCGTGCGGAACCCGCTATCTATCGAAGCAATCAATAGCGCCTTTAAGAAAGCGTCTGAGGAACGCTGGTCCATGATTTTGGAATACACCGATGATCCCATCGTATCGAGCGATATCATTGGCAATCCCGCATCGTGCATCTTCGACTCACAACTAACCTCGGTGATTGGTCAAATGGTGAAGGTTGTAGGTTGGTATGATAATGAGATTGGTTATAGCCATCGCCTGCGAGATCTTTTGCTTCGCATGTAGCATTCAGAATTGGGTGACAACCATTCATGTTATCATTTGTTACGGTTGCATGTGTTCGTACTTTACGCCTCAAATTAGCGCAATCATGGTACACGAGCTCAGCAAACATCATTCAATCTTCAACCAATTCATGCGAGAAATTCGCGATGAGGAAATTCAAAAAGACAAGATGCGTTTTCGAAGAAATGTGGAGCGCATTGGCGAAATCATGGCGTATGAAATTTCCAAAACGTTTGACTATGCTGTGCATGAAGTGACTACTCCGCTGGGCGTAGCTGAAGTTAGCTTGCCTGCGTGCAAGCCCCTTCTATGCACCATTCTTCGCGCAGGCTTGCCGATGCATCAAGGTATGCTCAACATCTTCGATCACGCCGATTCTGCATTTGTTGCTGCTTTCCGCAAGCATGACGCTGCGGGTAACTTCGAAATTGAAGTTGACTATGTGAGTTCGCCACCCATCGACGGGGTTGAACTCATTTTGTGCGACCCCATGCTGGCAACCGGATTTTCATTGGAAAAAGTCTACAAAAAACTAATGCAACGCGGAACACCTGCGCGTGTGCACATAGCCTGTGTAATTGCTTCTGAAATCGGATTGAATCATTTGCGTAGTAAGTTACCGGAGAACACACGCTATTGGATCGGAGCAGTCGACAGTGAGCTTACAGCCCACTCGTACATCGTTCCCGGATTGGGCGACGCAGGAGATTTGGCCTTTGGAGTAAAAGAATGATGATTGATTACTTTTTGAAAGTTGCTGGTTGGTGGTTATTGACCATCGTAAAATTTTTGTTCGTGCCATTTGGCATGATGCTGAAGCCTGCTGTTGGAGAGGATTGGTCGCTTTTCGAAGTCATCGTGATTACTTCCACCGGTGCGGCTTTGGGCGTATTCATTTTCTTTCATTTTGGCGAATTCATTTTCAATTGGCTCGCACATCATTTCAACTCGAAGCGCAAAATTTTCAATCGACGGAATCGCTGGTTTATACGCATCAAAAAGCGTTGGGGTATCCATGGCCTGATGCTCATTGCCGGACTTATATCTGTTCCCATCGCATCGGTACTGGCCGCTAAACTCTATCGACACAATCCCAATGCGCTACCCAAAATGATCATTGCATTCTTTTTATGGAGTGTTGCATTATCGACGCTTGCATTTGGAATGAAAAAAATCGGACTATCCTTTTGAAAACCTACAAACACCTTTTCTTCGATCTCGACGGTACACTGTGGGATTTGAAGCGCAATACGCGTGCTGCCATGCAAGAGCTTTTTTCGCAGCACAACGAGCAAATTGGGCACCTCGATTTTGAGCTTTTCTTTCAGCGGTATCACCACCACAACGATCATGTGTGGGCCCTCTATCGACAAGATAAAATCAAGAAAGACGACCTTCGCTATGTTCGCTTTGAACGAGCGTTTCAGGATCTCAACCACGAAGCGCATCCTTCCTTCGTCGATCGATTCTCGCTCGATTTCTTGGCAGTGGCACCACGTCAACCGCTTACCATGCAAGGAGCGCATGAATTGCTCGATTACTGCAAAACGCGTTATACGATGCACATCATAACCAATGGTTTTGTAGAGGTGCAAGGCATCAAGATGGAATCGGCAAAACTCAACGATTACTTTCAGCACGTCATCAATAGCGAGCACGTCGGAGTGCGCAAGCCCCATCCGGATATTTTTCGCTATGCGTTGGAAAAAGCAGGCGCCGAGGTCGAAGAATCGCTGATGATTGGCGATGACTGGGATGCCGACATACTGGGTGCACGCGATTACGGAATGGACCAAGCCTATTTGACGGTAAAAGAAGAAGAGCAAAACGCAGTGAATGCCGAACACGGGAATAGTCGTGTGCGCCACAACTACAAGCCCACCTATACCTTACATTCGCTTTCAGAATTATTGAATATCCTATAAGAACATCATGAGCAACAAAAACGAAAACGGCCAACAACTCAACATAGAATTAAACGAAGAAGTGGCACAAGGCATTTATTCCAACCTGGCAATCATCACCCATTCTCCTGCCGAGTTTGTGGTTGATTTCATTCGCATGATGCCAGGCGTTCCGAAGGCCAAGGTGCAATCGCGCATCATTCTCACCCCCCAACACGCCAAGCGCCTCATGCACGCTTTGATGGAAAACATTAATAAGTACGAATCGCAGCACGGTGCCATTAAAGACGCACCCGGTCAGGACCCTATGATGAGTATGGGGTTTGGCGGACCGCAGGGAATGGCTTAAATGGGGACTGGGTACTAGGGACTAGGGACTAGGGACTGGAGAGTAGGGACAGGGGCTATGGCTGTAGTCATTTGTACTTTGTAATTAGTACTTACTACTTTCTAATTATCTTCGCGCTTCAGTATGATGAAAGTACTTCTGAAGTCAGCACTGATTTACGACCCCACTTCGCAGCATCACGGTAAAAAGCGTGATTTGCTCCTGCAGGGAAATCGTGTTTTATCCATTGCCCCTGAATTATCTGATAGCAAAGCGCGGATTGTTTCCGGCAAAGGATGCATCGTTTCTCGCGGTTGGACCGACCTCGCATCGCGAACCGGTGAACCAGGCACAGAATACAAAGAAGATTTTTCATCGTTCAAGCGTGCTGCATTGAAAGGCGGATATTGCCGCACTGCAGTGCTGCCTTCTACCCTACCCGCCGTTGATTCGAAATCGGCGATTCAATTTGTAAAAAGTCATACAGAAGCCGGAATCGAAATGCTGGCTGTTGGCGCACTCTCGCACCAATGCGAGGGTAAACAGCTAGCCGAGA
>JBKCGW010000004.1:0-2895 GCA_046303175.1 Flavobacteriales bacterium | reverse complement strand
TTGAAGTAATTGGCATTGATGAAGCGCAATTCTTTGATGATGGTTTGCCCGAAGTGTGTAATCAACTCGCCAACCAAGGCATTCGCGTAATTATTGCAGGACTGGACATGGACTACATGGGCCGCCCCTTCGGACCGATGCCTCAACTGCTGGCCATCGCCGAGTTTGTAACCAAGGTGCACGCCATCTGTGTGCAAACGGGTAACCTCGCTAACTACTCCTATCGCCACGTTCCCGGCGATTCAGTTGTACAGCTAGGCGAAAAAGAATCGTATGTGCCGCTTTCGCGCATGGCATTCACCCAAGCCATGCAGCAGCGCAAACAAGAAGACAAAGAGGAAAACGCATGAGCTTTTCCATTCACGATATTGTCACCATCACAGAAGGCCGATTAGCACAAACCGCGGCTAACCAACCGATAGAGCGCTTGCTCATCGACAGCCGAAAATTGACACACGCTAGCGACGGGCTTTTCTTCGCCATTCGCAGCGAGCGCAACGACGGCCACAAATACATTCACGATGCATACAAGGCCGGCGTGCGCAACTTTGTGGTTGAGCAGCAACCCGACATTACACTCGCGCCCGAAGCCAATGTGGTTATCGTAAAAAACAGCGTAAAGGCGCTGCAGCAGGTGGCCGCTGCTCATCGAAAACAATTTGATATTCCTGTTGTAGGCATCACAGGATCGAACGGGAAGACCATCGTAAAGGAGTGGCTCAATCAATTGTTGTGCGACGACTTCAACATTGTGCGCAGCCCAAAGAGCTACAACTCGCAAATTGGGGTGCCGCTTTCGGTGTGGAATATCGAAGCAGTTCATTCACTTGCCCTTTTCGAAGCTGGCATTTCGATGCCGGGCGAAATGGACGAGCTCGCCAAAATCATCGCACCCACCGTTGGCATATTCACATCCATCGGCTCAGCGCATAGCGAGAATTTTTTAAGCAAGCGTCAGCTCATAGGTGAGAAGCTCAACCTCTTTGCTCATTGTCCGGTGGTGATTTGTCCGGAAGATGGCGACATCGCAGCGCTGATACAACCATGGCTTACCACCAAGAAGATCCTGCGTACGCCTTCGGCGGAACATGCTGTGAAAGCGAACACACCGAGTGGAGCTGCGATTGAATTGAAGTGGCACGAGTTGATGCTCGAGTTTCAATTGCCCTTCCGTGATAAAGCTTCGGTCGAGAATTGCATTACGTGCATCACGCTCCTGTTGCATTTGGGATACGAGCCCAGTGTGATTCAAGAAAGGCTCGGCCGATTAACAGCGCTTGAAATGCGACTGCAGCTCATTGAAGGCGAGAACGACTGCACCCTCGTGAACGACGCATACAGCAACGATTTGCACTCGCTCGAAATAGCCCTCGACTTTTTGGGGCACCATGCACGCCAGCAAACGAAAACCATCATCCTATCCGATCTCTTTCAAACCGGATTGAGCGATGATGAGTTGCACAAGCGCATTGCTCGCCTCATCGGCGGAAAAGGAATTACGCAATTCATCGGCATTGGGCCATCTATGGCGAAGCATGCCTCCTATTATCCCGAGCATTCGCTTTTCTTTTCATCCACCGAATCGTATTTAGCACAACTCACTACCGACGAATATGTGAAGCGCGCCATCCTCATCAAGGGAGCACGCGACTTCCGATTTGAACGCATCGTTTCTGCTTTCCAGCAGCAAACGCACGATACGGTGCTCGAGATTAATCTGAATGCACTTGCGCACAACCTACGTTACTTCAAATCGAAATTACCATCGTCGACCAAGTTGATGGTGATGGTGAAGGCGTTTGGTTATGGCAGTGGTGCCGAAGAAGTGGCATCGTTACTTGAATTCAACAAAGCCGATTACCTGGCAGTGGCCTATACCGATGAAGGCGTTGAATTGCGCAAGTCGGGCATCTCGTTGCCTGTAATGGTGATGAATCCCGAGCGCAGCAGTTTGCCCACCCTCATTCGTCATAAGCTCGAACCCGAGTTGTACAGCTTTCGCACGGCCAACAATTTTCTGCAGGCATTGCAAGCGGCAGAAATCACGGAGCCCTATCCTGTGCACATAAAAATCGATACCGGCATGCACCGGTTGGGATTCATTGCCGACGAGTTGCATGATCTGTGCGCTTGGCTCGACGCGCATTCACAGGTTCGCGTTGCCAGTGTATTCACGCACCTGGCTGCCAGCGACGATGCGCGCTACGACGATTTCACCCGCAAGCAACTGCACGCATTTCAAGAAAGTTGCGACCGCATTGCGCTGCATGTTAAGACCCCGTTTTTGAGGCACGCCTTGAACACAGGTGGCATTGAACGTTTCCCCGATGCAGCGATGGACATGGTGCGTTTGGGCATTGGGTTGTATGGCGTATCGGCCGGAGGGCACGATCAGCAGCACTTGCAAACGCCCGGCAAGTGGAAGACCATCATTTCGCAGATCAAGCACATCAAAGGCGGCGATAGCGTGGGTTATTCGCGCTCGTTTGTAGCACCTTTCGACATGACCATTGCGACCATACCGGTAGGCTATGCCGATGGTTTGCGCCGCACCATGAGCAAAGGCCAAGGCTATGTGCTGGTGCGCGGAGAAAAGGCACCCATCGTAGGCAATGTGTGCATGGACATGACCATGATCGATGTATCGGCCGCACAATGTTCAGAAGGCGATGAAGTAGAGCTCTTCGGCGAGCACATTTCCCTACTCGAATTCGCACGCATGTGCAACACCATTCCCTATGAAGTGCTCACGTCGGTGAGCCAACGGGTGAAGAGGGTGTATGTGGAGGAGTGAGTTTTTTTTAACCGCAGAGACACAGAGAAAATTCAAGAGAAATTATTCTTTGCGGCTCTTTGCGGCTTTGCGGTTCAATAATTTTTAACCACAGAGGGCAC
>JBKCGW010000003.1:0-7759 GCA_046303175.1 Flavobacteriales bacterium | reverse complement strand
ATGGTAATGATAATTGATATTTTCATTATACTTCTGCTAACAGCGTGCAAGCGCCATAGCCCTGCCGCACGCGCAACACAGGGCTACGATCGCCTGCACGCAAACCGTTAGCGGTAATGATTGGTGACCGCTGAAAACAATAAAAATTACACCTTTGAAAAATGGACGATAACACAAACTGGACACCATCACCTGACGACAACAAACTCGACCTGACGGATAAAAATCTCATCAACGAGTATGAAGCCAAAGGAATAGCAGCCGCTGAACTTTTTGTGTTTGAGTTGGACAGCGAAACAGAAATTTCGACCCAGTTACTTTTAGAAATTCACAAAATTGCGTTCTCAGAGCTTTATGTCTGGGCAGGAACTTGGCGAACAACAACTGTGACGGTTGGACAACTAACACCTCCAGACCCATCGAAAGTATTGCAATTAATGTATCAGTTCATTGACAATTTAAACTTCAAAATCCGAAACGCAGAGACAGTTCAAGACCATATTGACTGCTTGACTTTTGCTCACTATGAGTTTATCCGCATTCATCCATTCACTAACGGCAACGGCAGGACAGGTCGAATTCTAATGAACATAGTTGCTCTAAAATTTGGATACAAACCTCTTGAACTTTATAACAGAGAAGGTGACAGCAGAAAAACTTACATTGACGCGATGAAATTCGCTGACAACGGAAATTTTGAGCCTTTAACGACCTTGATTAGAAAAGAATTGACCACCTTTTAACTCTTGCTCCTTCAACAATGTCAAAACAATCTCTTCAACTTTCGACATTGATACTTGCTGGTTCTCTAACGACATCGTTGAGAACACAGTTTTCGTCAGCACTTGAGCCAAGAAACCTTTTTCTTTTAGTTGCGGATATTTATCGTAGAATTTCATTGTTGCCAACAAAGATACAAACTTATATAACGAATGACAACAGACCGCTTAGAACTGATAAGAAAACGTTGACTGGACAGGATAGCACTACCGCTAACACGGGTTTTGCGTCAGAGGGGGTGACGTGTCCCAAAGGGAGAGCTTTATGCTTCTATTCAAGTTCAGTGCAGGTTGACAGTTTTGTGCTCCGAAACCCGCCCGAACGAAAAGCCCCGAAACGCTAGTGGCAAGCATATTAAACCAAGCAATCATGTTGAAACTCACATTCCAATTAGCTATTTTACTGCTAATACCTTCCTTGACAACCGGTCAGAATGTAGACATCAAGGTTTTCAATAAAACCGGTTACGATCTTGATTCAGTATCGTTTTACCATTTTTCTCTAGGAAAGATAAGCAAGGATTCTACTGTTTTTCTTTCCGGTATTGACGAGATTACGATGCAAGGAGATGTTCCGCTGCACGCACCATTTGGAATTATTGAAGGAAAAACAAGGCCGTTCAATTTGACACCCTGTGGCACGAAATCAAAGAAAAAGAAAGCGGGTAGCTATGCGTTCGATGTGTTTATATACGAGACAGGAAATGAATACCGGCTCTATTGGAAGAAGCATGAATAGAAAGATAGCGGCATTGCGAAACCCAGATCAGCTGCCAGCCGCTAACAGCACCTCAATTTCCGATTTCCTCCATCCCTCCGAAATCGCTAATTTCGCGGCACCTAGCTCATAGGCTACCCAACATGAAATTCAAACGCCGTCTTATAACCGCTCTTCTCCCCCTGGGAGCCCTTACAAAGCGAAAAGGGTGATTGGAGCGGATCATATGAGAAGACATGCATATCGAGATTCTGACAAAACTTTTAATTCGAAACATCCATAATCCATTGAATATCCAACTCATTCCGCTAATTGCAGTTTTGATCACGTTCCTTTCCTGCAATGGTCAAAGCTTTAAAGTACCGGGTGCCCAGCCCTCAGAAACTCAGATTAAACAGTTCGGCGATACTGCTTCAGCACTGGGCAAGAAGATCGACTGCATCTTGGAAGACTCAAAGGGCAACCTGTGGTTTGCCAGCAACGGAGAAGGCGTATATCGATACGATGGATCCACTCTGTTTCACCTTACCTCCAAGCACGGCCTATGCAGCGACTTTGTATGGAATATTAAAGAAGACATGAACGGCCACATTTGGTTCACTACCCGCGATTGCTTTTGTCGATATGATGGTAAATCCTTAAAGAATTTTACTGAAACGATTAAGAATGCCCCAAAGGGTGCGCTGCACGCAGCACAAAACGCGCTGTTCTTCGGGCACAGCGAAGGTGTTTGTTCTTACGATGGACACTCATTCATCGGTTTCACCATTCATCCTGATGATTATACCCCCCCTATCCATTCACAAAATCGTCCGTATGAAATCTATTGCAGCTTGACTTCAGCCAACGGCAACGTCTATTTCGGAACACAAGAAGAAGGCGTGTGCGTTTATGACGGAAGTACCTTCTCCTTCATCGACGGACAGTATTTGGATGGCAGAGCTGTTCGCGCCATATACCAAGACCGCAAAGGCATCTTGTGGTTTGGCAACAACGGAGGAGGCTTGTATCGGTATGATGGCCTCTCTCTTCGTAACATCACGGAAGAAAACAAGCTTGGCAATGCAGAATTCCTATTCAATAAAAAGCCTGTAGACAAACCAGGCTCGCTTGCACGCGTTTTCGCCATCAACGAAGACTCGGAAGGCAATTTGTGGATAGGCACTGTCGACGCCGGATTGTGGAAGTACGATGGAACCACCCTCACCAATTACACGACATCAAACGGGTTGAGCTCCAACAACGTTTATGGTATATTCAAGGACAGAGCAGGGAAACTATTCTATGTGTGCAATGGCGAGGCAATCTTTCAATTTGACGGTCAGCGTTTCGTCCCCTTCGTGCTGACGAAGTGAGTGCTTCATGACCATCAGGTAAAGCGTGCTATGCTCAACTGACATTGCTGAACGCAGATTATATCAAGACTCCTGTCATGTAAAGCGAAATTGCTTTGCTACATTCGCGCGCCATAAAGATTGCTCATTCCCAAAAATGAAACACAACCTTTTCTTTCCAACCCTACAGCTCTTAGTAGCAGCAATTTTGATTTCAAACCATGGTTTCGCGCAGAACTATTACATCACCACTGCCAACGATTCCGTACCCTGCCGAGACATTCATTTCTTCGATACCAATGCGCAGGGCAAAATGATCGATTTGGAATACGTCAATAACGAACAACAAACGATTCGGTTGAAGGGCAAGGACATTCCTGAGATAGCACGTTTGTGTCAAGATGGAACGCTTTACCTGCGAATGCCGCTAAATCTTAAAAAGCCCGACGGTTATTATCGCTATGGAACGCGCATGGTGAGCGGTAAAATCACGGTCGATGTTTTCGACGATGTTCAGACAAGCTACCGCTTGAAGGAAAATTTCAACGGCTCATACAGCAATGAAGGCGTCATGAAGGAAACCCGCGAGGGAATGTACATGCGTCACGTTCGAATGCCCGACGGCACCATTTACGAAGTCTCCGGATTGAAGGCATTGAAAGCATTGAAAAGCATTCAGGCATACATGTTTGCTTGCGAGGTATACGAGAAGGAGTACAACTCAAACCCAAAGTACCAAACGTGTACTTTTGAAGAAGCTGTGATTGATTTCAACCGAATGTGTCCGTAGTTTCACGTAAATCAAGCATGAACTATCAAGAAGAGTGGCGAGTGGCGAATGGCGAGTGATCGGAAAGTCTGTGCAGTTTATTTAGCCCCTGGCCCTTCGCCCCTGTAGAGTAGTTCGCTTCCGCATTCCTGCACTCCTTCATTATGGGTGAAACATTACTTGAGTCTTAGCAGGTTCATTAAGTCAGATTCTGAAATCCAAGCCCCCCCTATCTTTGTCGCTCACCAGCGCAACGTGGCTAAGCATTCCGACACCCCTCCTGCTCATTTCAACTATTTTCAATCGTCGGTTGAGGGTATTGCGATGCCCGAACGCTTTAGCTATCCGTTTCACTATGTGCCGAATGAAATTGCACTAATCGCAGCCGGTGAACTGCAGACCTACCTGCAAACCCAAACCGACTGGGAACATGACTTCGGTATGGAAACGTCGCACGATGATCTAATCATCGGGAAAATGTTTGGAGTACTGGTGGTGAAAAATCACCAAGGCGAATTGGGCTATTTGTGTGCGGTTTCAGGGCGACTCGCCGGACAAAACCTACACGAGAAGTTTGTACCTCCTGTGTTTGACATTCTAACCGAAGAAGGCTTTTTCCGAAAGGGCGAAGCCATCATCAGCGAGATCAACGCGCGCATTCGTGCCATGGAGAAAAAACCGGAATATGTTGACGCGCTGGAGCAATTAGAAGAAGCAAAACAACAATCCGAATCACAGCTCGAAGAACTCAAGCAACAAAACAAAACGAATAAAGCAGAGCGCGACCGCACGCGCGCAGCGTTGGAGGCACAAGTACCCAATGAAGAAATAGGCAATCAACTGAAGGCGTTGAATCAGCAAAGCATCAACGAGCATTACCGACTGAAGCAACTGAAAATTGAATGGAAGGCGAAGCTCGAGGAGGTGGAAAATCGCGTAGCCCAATTCGAACAAGCCATTGATGCGTTGAAAGACGAACGCAAACAACGATCGGCAGCATTGCAAGACGAAATCTTCGAGCAGTTTTACTTCGTAAACAAAGCCCTTGAAAAACGAAGTGTGGGCGACATTTTCAAATACACCGCAGAGGGCAAACCCACTGCAGGAGCCGGCGAGTGTGCGGCGCCCAAATTGTTCCAGTATGCATTCTTGCATCAGCTGGAACCCATTGCGCTCGCTGAGTTTTGGTGGGGACAATCGCCCAAAACAGAGATTCGAATTCACGGCCACTACTACCCTGCCTGCCGAGGCAAATGCGAGCCTATTTTGGGGCATATGCTGCAAGGCATGGACATCGAAGAGAACCCATTGCTGAAGAACCCGGCAGAAGGAAAAGACCTTTCCATTGTGTGGGAAGATGAGCACATTGTGATTGTAAATAAGCCACATGAATTTTTATCGGTTCCTGGAAAATCCATCGACGACTCGGTGGCCACTCGCTTGCGCAAGCGATACCCTGAAGCCACGGGCCCGATGGTGGTGCACCGATTGGACATGTCCACATCGGGTATTTTGATGGCGGCGAAAACACTTGAAGTATATAAGGCATTGCAAATTCAGTTCGAACAACGTGAAATCAAGAAGCGCTATGTAGCCTGGTTAGACGGCATCCTTGAACAAAACGCAGGTTGGATCGATTTGCCGTTGCGGGTTGATCTCGACGATCGTCCCCGGCAACTCGTGTGCTATGAACACGGCAAGTCGGCGCAGACGCGCTGGAAAGTCATTGAGCGTAAAGAAGGCCGCACCAAGGTGTATTTCTTCCCCGTCACGGGCCGCACCCACCAGTTGCGAGTGCACGCTGCGCATGCATTGGGACTGCATACGCCCATTGTTGGCGATGATTTGTATGGGAAGCCAAATACACGACTTCACTTACATGCGGAACGCATTGAATTTAGTCACCCGATAACTGAAAAATGGATTGTTGTTGAGGCACCTGCGGAATTTGAACAACCTGACATTCAATAATCATAGGTTGAACACATCCGAAATCAATATCCAATCGGTATATCCTCATCACGTAGCAAAGCTCAGGCAAGTAGCGTTCAGTTCAGTTCTCTGAATTAGGCACCGCCATATTTTCCTGAAGCTTACTCCATGTTTCTGCTCCAAGCACAGACTCATTTTGCAAGGAGCGTTTGCCGATTTCAGCGAGTACGTATTCCATCCGTTCTTTAGATGACGGGTGGGTGCTGAGCCATTCAAAAGCCTCTTCCGACTCTCCATCGCCGGTGAGATAAAGAAAGTCAGCAAACGGATGTGGGTCGATGTGAGCGTTGACCAAATAATCGACCGCCTTCATATCGGCCTCGCGTTCCATGTCTCGGTCGAACGCCTTCGAAGAAAGCGTGCCCACGGCCTCACTCACCGCGCCTGCATCGCCGCCGCCGGTAGTCATGCTAATCAATACTGCCGTTCCGATTTCGCGCACCAACTTGCTCATCACATGTCGCAACTCGATGTGTGCTATTTCATGCGCCAATACTCCGCACAATTGTTCGGGGTTCTTGCAATCCGCAATAAGAGCGGAGTTAACAACCAAATGTCCACCCGGCATTGCAAAGGCGTTCACCACATCAGCACGGAACACATGCGCCTTGATGTGTGTGCGATCGATTGAATTCTTTTCGCACAGGCGGTCTACGAGGCTGTCCATCGAGGCTACCGTCAGCGAGTCTGTTATTTGCTCGCCCTCATCGCCCAAGTGCTCCCAAAACAAATCGCCCAGCTTTTCTTCCGTAGCTCGTGAATGTTCTGAAATATCGAACAAGCCCACCCAATCGATGGTACGAAGCCAAAAGAAAAGCGCAACGAATCCGCCCAATATAATAATCGCCCAAAAAGAATTTGATTTCATGCTTACGGTTTACAAATTGAATCGGTTATGTCGCTGATGATCCACCAGCGAATGTGACGTCCCTTGCGGACTTCGATGGCTGTGTAGATAGTCGATACAAACTCAAACAAATTAAAGAGCCCTAGAGTGATAACATAAGCCACATAATTGTTGCTCACTTCGGCATCGGTAAAGACAATCGAAAGCGTCCACCAAAACGCATACGAATTGAGGAAGAACACAGATAGTTGCGACAACAAGGCTTGTGTGCAATGCCAACGCACGAAATGAGTGGACTTGCGATTTCCCACAAAGAAGATTAACGTCGCAATCAGATTTACGATGGGCAGCGGCATGCCCATGAGGAGAGCCAGCAACGACATGAGGTAACTGTTGGAGGCCTTTTCCGATTCATGATCGGCCGGAGAAAACGACAGGTTCATATTCAATATCCTTTAGAAATATTCCATATCCAATTGGACACAACCAACAGCAGCAAACCAATGGCTATTGCGGGTCGCGACAGACGCCTTTCCGACGCGGCATAAAAGCGCCAGAATGAATCTGAACGGAGCGCAGCGTCTCGCGCAATCCAAACAGGAGCAATTACCATAATCAGCATCACCACAAGACCAAAGGGATTAAGCATAAGCGCCTCCCCTACCTTGCCCTGCGTGAGCGCAGCAACCGCACGTGTGGTGCCGCACGAAGGGCACGGATATCCGGTAACGGCCTTTATAAAGCAAGCATTCACAGAGTTTGCCTCAATGGGAAGCAGTCTGTGATACAACAGCCACAGCCAACCTGCCAGGCAAGCCAAGAAGGTGATTGAGTATAGCCTGTTGCGCGTGAACGACATCAATACAAAAACTGCTGGAGCTTCTGGATGTTCTTTTCGCGGGTAGCGCCTTGAATCATGAACCAATCGACAATGGTCCAGATACCAAACCCACCGCATGTGAGCAATTTACCAATTCCGATTCCGGTGTCGCCAATAAGAAAACGATCAATGCCCAGACCTCCTCCTAGTAAAGACACGATGAGGCTTGTCTGTGGATCTTTCAGTGGAATGGTTTGAATCATAATCCACTTCGATTCATCCATCGAGAGCATGCGCTCGCGAATTACGGGCAATTGATGAGATTCGAAATAACGTGCGTTGGACATGATGTACATGTCGACTTTTTGTGCGTCCATTCGGAAGTAATTGTGTTAATATTGAAGCCAATATTAGGAATAAATGAAAGGTCAACTAACGACCTTTCTCAAAAATTACCAAACCCGTTGATGGCATCATGAATCTGAAGCAAGCACTCCTAC
>JBKCGW010000002.1:0-1787 GCA_046303175.1 Flavobacteriales bacterium | reverse complement strand
GCTCGAACCGTTTCAACCAGGTTGCCAATCAAGTCGGCACGTCGCTGATAAGCACTTTGTACGTTACCCCAAGATTCATTAACGGTTTCCTGGTTTTTGACGGCGTTGTCGCGAACGCCTGCTGCATAAAAATAAAAGGATACAAATCCGAGAACGATACTGCCCGCTAATATGAGGGCTGCAATGGTGAGTTTATTCATGATGATAAAATGATGTACGAATATAGATATTCGATGGCCGCCGTTGACAATCGGAGTGCCATTGGTCGCATGCTGTCAATGTGACACTTAACAACCGTGAAAAGTTACCAAAAACGGCGGTTGTTCGGAAGCGTTGTCCGAATTTGCGCAACCAAATGATTTATGCAATCACTGATATCGAAACGACCGGCAGCCATGCTTCCGGCAATTCGATAGTGGAAATAGGCGTTGTGTTGTGGGATGGGGAGAAGGTTTTGGAAGAATTCAGCACATTCATCGATCCGGGTGTTCCCATGCCGCGTTTCATTACAGCACTAACGGGAATAACGGATGAAATGATTCAGGGCGCGCCCACCTTTGCACAGGTAGCTGATCGCTTGGAGGAGCTGTTTGAAGGAGCCATTTTTGTTGCTCACAACGTGAATTTTGATTACTCATTTATTCGCGCAGAATTTGCAGCCATTGGACGCAACTGGAATCCCCCGAGGCTATGCACCGTGCGACTGGCGCGAAAGGCATTTCCCGGAAAAAAGTCCTATGGATTGAACGCTATTTGCACCTGGCTTGGGTTAACAAATGAGCAGGCCCATCGAGCGCTTAGCGATGCCCGTGTGGCCGCTTCTATTTTGATGCAGTCGCTACCGCTAATCGATGTAGCCGACTTTAAGAAGATGGTCGCCAAGCAAAGTGGTACCGTTTTTTTACCGCCCAATCTCCCTGAATCTGTTTTTCAAAAGCTGCCTGAATTGCCGGGCGTGTACTACATGTACAACGAGAAGGGGAAACCTCTTTACATCGGCAAGGCCAACAATATCAAGAAACGAATCCGTCAGCATTTTACAACGAATAGTGAGAGCAGCCGTGTTCAATCGTTTATGCGCGAAGTAACGGATATCGGATTTGAACTTACAGGCAACGAGCTCATTGCTTTGTTGCTCGAGGATGCCGAAATACGCAGGCATTGGCCACCTCATAACAGCGCGCAAAAGCGTAAAACCAGACGCACGCATGTTATTCGTTATACCGATCAAAACGGATTTGAACGACTTGCGGTGAACACCTCAACGAAGGGAGTTGCTTCGCTTCGATCGTTTGCATCGCTCGCTGCGGCTAATCGATGGCTGTATGCGCTGTCATCCGAATTTGAAATCGATGCCCGTATGCTCGGGCTATCCATGTTTGATCTTCACGCCGAACAGGAGCAACCCCATATCCACAACGAGCGGCTTGAAGAGGCCATTCGTGCGATGCTCGCTCGCGACCCTTCGTTTGTCATTGAATGTGCCGGTAGGCAAACGGGTGAGCGAGCCTATGTGCAGGTCGAGCGAGGCATCCTAAAAGGTTATGCCTTTATTCACGATGATTCTTTTGAATTAGACACGTTGTTGTTTCATCTGAAGCCGCTTCCTCACAGCGAGAATAGCAGTTCTATTCTGGATTCATTTTCAGAAGGAAAGTGGGGATACAAGCGAATCGAAACGGCTGAGCATACTGAATTGAATTAGTCAAATACTGGCGGCACAACTTGCGCTGTGCTGTATATGTGGATTTTCTCCAGGCTGTTTTTGGGATTCAGCCAATGCAGCA
>JBKCGW010000001.1:0-12691 GCA_046303175.1 Flavobacteriales bacterium | reverse complement strand
GAGAATTTGGTTCCGGGCTCTTCTTGCACAGTAACAAACTTTGGATTTACAAACCGTCAATTGGTAGTTACAGGTGATACCATTCTTCCAATTGACTGTTGGGCATCTTGCGGCGAGTGCGTAGAGTACTACGATGTGACCTTCCAGGTTGATATGTCACAGGTGATGAACTTCAGCGTGCCTGAGGTCAATGGTGATTTCAATGCATGGTGCGGCGGTTGCTTCCAATTAACCGATCCGGATGGCAATGGTATCTTCACAGGTACTGCTACCATTCAATCAGGTCCTCACGAATTCAAGTTTGCGCATGACGCATGGTCAGGCCAAGAAAATTTGACAGCCGGTTCTTCTTGCACCGTAACCAACTTCGGATTTACGAATCGATCAATCAACGTACAAAACGATATGGTGCTTCCTGTTGCATGTTATGGACAGTGCTCATCATGTGGCTATGCTGTAAACAACGACTCTCCTTATTCGGCTGTTAACGTTCAGTATAGCAGCAATGCAGCATATCCTAACTGCTATGCAATCAATGGTACAACAGCCAATGCAACAGACTCTCCTCAGTCGAGTGATTTTAGCGGAAAGGATACTTGGTACAAGTTCACCGCTCAGAGCACAGGTGTGAGTATCACATTAACAGGTTCGGGTCAGGATGATGCAATTGCATTGTACAGCAAAGTAGGTGCAGCGTTCCAGCTAATGGCCGGTTCGGTAGAGAATGTATCCAACGGCGCAGGCGATTTCGAGCGTTTGAACTACACCGGTTTGACCCCTGGTACTGTTTACTACGTTTCAGTTGGAGCAGCCAGTGGTAATGCAGGAGGAGCATTCGCATTGTGTATTCAGCATCTGATGCCAAGTTCTTGTGCGACAGTAGTTCCTGCTTCAGGATTGTCTTTGTGCGACTCTTATAAGGCTACTTACCGCGGGGCGCCATCACAAGGCGTTACCTATAGCTTCCACTTCACGGGTGTAGGCGGTGGTGCAAGCGGCACAACGTCGTTGAGCGGAACTAATGGTTTGACTACGCTTGCTAATCCTGTGTATTCACTTCGTTATGGCGGAGTTTATGATGCCAGCGTGGATGTGCGTTATGCATTGAATAACAGTGCGGGTACTCAGGAGCCAATCGATGTGATTGGTGCTTCAACCGGTAATTGCGATGCAGTTGCTATTCGTCAGCAGCCCAATGTAGAGGTGAAGTCTTCACAGCGTTGCCCTTCATCTCTGTTGCGCAGCAATTTCTTGACGGCTACACCTGTAACCGGAGACCCACGCGCATGTTCTGCTACCAGCTATAGCTATGAGTTCACTCAGGTTGCAAGCTGTGCTGATGGAACTTCGAGCTCACTTCCTGTTGTTTACAACACCCCGGGATCTTCACCATACATTGGATTGGGTGTTCTTGGTAACCTGCCAAACGCAGGAGCTTGGAATGTACGTATTCGTCCAAACTTCAGCTATGGCGCAGGAACTTTCGGTCCTGTGCAGCGTGTGCTTGTAAACAACACTTCTGCAAGTGGTATGTTGAACGAAGATGCTGAGGTTGATTTCCGTATGTTGGAAGAAGGTGAGAATTGGGTAGTTTACCCGAACCCATCCAATGGTGGATCTATCAATGTTCAGGCATTCGATCTTCAAGCATCACAAGTTTCTGTTCGCGTATTGGATGCGATGGGACGTGTTGTGTTTGCAAACGTTTATGCAGTTGATGGAACATTGAATACATCAGTAAATTTTGATCAGTCACTTGCTGCCGGCATCTACTCTGTGGAGATGACCGATAATGATGTAGTGAAGACCGAACGACTGATTATTCAGAAATAAGCTTCACTGTTTTTTGTTGAAAGGGAAGAGCCCCGGCAAAGGCCGGGGCTCTTTGTTTTTTAATAAATTGATTTTCAGTAATATGATTTGTATTAGTGTAAAAAATACACTTTGATAGTGTGTGTATTACACTTTCTTAATTAGCTTCGTCTAAGGCGAGGAAAGTTAATTTCCAAGCTCCCTTTCAAAATTTAACCTTTTAACAAAAAACAATGAAGCAATTTATGATTGCTCTGTTTGCCATGGTGGTGAGCGGAGCTTGGGCACAAATTTATGAGCCCGAAGGAATCAACATGCCAGGGGCATGGAATGGATGGACAAACCTTCCTACCAACAACCTCGCATTGGCCAACCCCAATCAAGTAGCGGGTGGTCGATTGGTAAAAATCACGCAGGGACAAGCCAGGTGGCAGACCATCTTCTCTGCGGCAGCCAGTGGCGGAGATTTGGTGGGAGGAACGTATGAGTTTCTTTTTTCTTCGGGACCGAGCGGCAGCCCGTGGAATAATACCTGGAAGAATTCATCTTTTACGATGAATACACTGACGGCCCTTACATTCAATTCCGGCGCTAATAGCAGCATTACCATTTCGAATGGTAAGTGGTACACCATGAACTGGATTGACGCCGGCTATACCAATACGCAGGCAATCTTTATGGAGACTAGCGCTGAGCCGGTAACCTTATCTTCTGCAACACAATCTCCGGCTGCCGGAAGTGTGGAAACCACAGATGCCGTTACTATTAGTGTAACCGCAAGTGCTGCTCCAAGCGCAGAAGAGTTGGTTTACGTGCGTTATTCAACGGATGCATTCGTAACCTCTTCGCTTGCCGCAGTAACTTTCACCGGTACTTCCGGAACAGCTACTATTCCTGCTCAGGCTGCGGCCACAACCGTTCAGTACTATTTTTTCTCAACGACGGTGAGCAACCCTACAGCAAGTGATATCGATAAAGTAACTATTCGCACGCTAACCAATGGGGGAGCTAACTTCAATTACACAGTGAACTCTCCTCTGCCACCGGTGAATATCACCTTCCAGGTAGATATGAATCAAGTGACCATCGATCCATCGGGTGTTTTCATTGCAGGATCATTCAATGGATTCTCGAATCAGGCGATGACAGCTGCAGGTGGCGGAATTTATACCTATACAGCATCATTGGCGCAAGGTGCCTCTGTGCAGTATAAGTTTAAGAATGGAACCAATGGTTGGGAAGGATCTATTTCAGCTCCATGCGGAGATGGAAGCAATCGCACTTATTCGGTGGGTTCTGCCGATGCTACAGCAGATTTGGTTTGCTTTAATTCATGTGCTGCTTGCCCATCAACCTACAATGTTACTTTCCGAGTAAACATGAGTGCGGAAACAGTAGGTGGTGATGTCTACATCAATGGAAATTTCCCGCCGGCTAACTGGTCAACACCTCAACTAATGACAAACGCAGGTGGTGGTGTGTATACGTATACTGCGACGCTGGGTGCAGGCAATAACTACGAATACAAGTTCATCAACGGAAGCACCTATGAGGGTAACCTATCTGCCCCATGTGGAAATGGTAGCAATCGCACCATCACTGTACCTTCAGCCAATACTACATTGCCTGTAGCTTGCTTTAGTTATTGTGGAAACTGCACAACCAACTCGGTTACGTTCCGCGTGGATATGAGCCAGCAAACAGTAGATCCTTCTGGAGTATTCATCGCAGGTTCGTTCAATGGTTTTTCGAATTCAGCAATGACAGATGCAGGTGGTGGCTTATATACTTATACCTTGAATTTGCAACAAGGCACGAGTGTGTCGTATAAGTTCAAGAATGGCACGAATGGTTGGGAAGGCAATATCAGTGCGCCATGCGGTGACGGATCGAATCGTGTTTTGAACGTTTCTAACGCCAGCAGCCAGCTAGCAGCTATTACTTGCTTCAACAGTTGCGGTGCTTGTCCGGAGTTCCAGGATGTAACGTTTGCAGTGAACATGGGCAACACCATGGTTTCGTCAAACGGTGTGCATTTGGCGGGAGGCTTTGGTTCATACGGCTATGCCAACTGGAGTCCTTCCGGAATTCAAATGACCGATCCGGATGGTAATGGTGTTTACACTGCTACACTTACGCTTCCGGCCGGACAATCATTTGAATACAAGTTCATCAATGGCAATGATTGGCCTGGAGCTGAAAATGTACCTGCAGAGTGCAACACCTTCAGCAATCGCGTATACACCATACCAACATATGATGCGCTGGTAGGTGGTGTTGCCCCTTGTTTTGGGTCTTGTTCCGCATGCGCAGTTGGCGTTAACAACGATTCTCCGTATACCGCAACGAACGTATTGTTCAGTAGCAATAATTCATACCCGAATTGTTATGCTATTTCCGGTAGCACAGCTGCAGCCGGCGACTCACCGCAGTCGGCAGAATTTTCAGGGAACGATGTATGGTATCGATTTACAGCACAGAGCACCGCAGCCAGTATTACACTGAGCAGCACTTCTCAGGATGATGCAATTGCCTTGTATACTAAGTCAGGGGAAGTATTCACTTTGGTAGCAGGTTCTACTGAGAATGTAGGAAGTGGCGCAGGAGATTTTGAACGCTTGAATATTTCCGGGTTGACAGTTGGACAAATCTATTATGTCTCAATTGGTTCTTCGTCTTCTGCATCGAGCGGTGCTTTTTCATTATGCATTCAGCATCTCATGCCAAGCACTTGTTCTACTGTTATACCTGTTGGTGGTTTGAATTTGTGTGACTCTTACAAAGCATCCTATCGCGGAGCTCCATCACAAGGCGTGACGTATACATTCAACTTCACTCCAACAGGTGCTACAGGTGGCAGTGCTACTTCTCTTTCAGGTACAAATGGACTGACAACGCTTTCGAATGCGGCTTATGCGTTGCGTTACGGAGGCACCTATGCTGCTTCAGTAGATGTACGCTATAATTTGTTGGACGGTGCGAGCACTGCTGAGCCTATCACGGTTACTGGTTCCAACGGCGGCAACTGCGCAAATGTCGTAATACGCTCACAACCCAATACAGAGGTTCGTGCAACGCAACGTTGCAATGCTTCCTTGTTGCGCAGCAATTGGTTAGTTGGTAGTCCAATCGCCGGTGAGCCCAAGGCATGTGGTGTTCAGAGTTACACCTATGAGTTTACGCAGGTAGTAAGTTGTGCGGATGGCACCTCTGTTTCTGTTGTTCCAAGCACGTATAATACATCGGGCAGCACTCCTTATTTGCAATTGGGTTTATTGCCAAATTTGGGCAACACGGGAGCTTGGGATGTGCGCATTCGTCCAAACTTCTCATATGGCTCAGGTACGTATGGACCTATGCAGCGCATACAGGTTGTAGGTACTTCTGCTTCGGGTGAGTTGTTGTATGATGAAGTTGATGCGGAGAAGTTTGAATCGCTCAATGAAATGTCGATGGGTGTTTATCCAAATCCTTCAGGCGGTGAATTTGTGAACGTATCGCTCAGCGACCTGGAGAAGGGTCAATTGCAAGTGCGTGTGCTTGATGCAGCGGGTCGCGCGGTTACAACACGTGTTTATACCGTGGACGGATCAATGCAATCGACCATCCATTTCGATCAGAAGTTGAGTGCTGGAGTGTACATGATTGAGATGACGAATGCAGGACAGATCCAGACCCAGCGTTTGGTAGTTCAGTAAGAAATCATGCATTAGGAAATTATTCAATAAAAAGCCCCGCAATCGCGGGGCTTTTTTTATTCGTTGTTTTTCCAAATAAAGGTTGTGACCGAAAGAATTATGTAAAGAAGAATGAGCAGCGGAACAATGAATAGCCATTGCTCGAATACAGCATACACTGCAATGGACAGAATCAATCCAAGCAGGCCAAAGATGAATTGCGATTTATTCTTCGCTATGCCGCCGGGCTTCAGTTTGAACGAGAACATTTCCACTTGGGAAACCATCAGCAGGGTGGTAATAACAAGAAAGGTAATCACCATATTGGTAGGCCAAATCCAATGCTCTGCAGGTGTTGGTGCTGCCTGGTTGCTTTCAACCACAATAGCAAAAAGGGATGCCCAAAAAATGCCGTTTGCCGGAGAAGGCATTCCATTGAAAGTTTTTACGGTCGATTCAGCTACGTTGAAGCGAGCTAATCGATAGGCTGCGCCAAGTACATTGGCGAATGCCGCGTATTTTAAGGGTTGCAATTCGGGTGACAAGGTGCGCTCGAGCATGGAGAAGATGATGATGGAAGGAGCAAGTCCGAAGGAAATGACATCGGCTAATGAATCGAGCTCTCTTCCCATATCGCCGTTTACACCGAGTTTTCGGGCTGCAGCGCCATCGAGGAGATCAAAGAATGCAGCCAAGAATAGCAGGTAGACAGCCGGTGTAGTATCATACGAATGAGCGATGTGATAAGATGCAATTGCTCCGCACGTCAGGTTGGCGAGCGTCAACGAGTTGGGCAGCAGC
This sequence comes from Flavobacteriales bacterium, assembly GCA_046303175.1. Taxonomy (GTDB): domain Bacteria; phylum Bacteroidota; class Bacteroidia; order Flavobacteriales_D; family Sanyastnellaceae; genus JAIBBG01. The sequence continues at coordinate 6,401 of JBKCGW010000001.1, read as the reverse complement.
CGCAGAAATTTCATGAGGCAAACTTAACACAGAATATTAGCGCGTGACCGTGACAATGCCAGAAGTGGCTTGTGAGTTGATTTCATCTCTACCTCTAAATGTTAACAGCCACATATATACTCCGTCGTTGATAAAATGAGAGCCATCCCTGTATTCGCCAGTCCAACGTTCTTTGGGATCGGTGCTTTCATATATGGTAGTCCCCCAGCGATCGATGATTATAAAGCGATAATCACGAACCAAATCAATGTTTGAGAAAACAGGCCCGTACACATCATTAATCTTGTCGTTATTAGCCGAGAATGAATTGGGCACCCAGGCTAGCAATGGCTCGAAAATGTATTCCTCTGTTTCATTGAAAATGCACGTGTCGACCCCAACAGAAAAGTGCAGCACACGGGGGCATGGCTCATCGATAGAGTAAATATTTAAGCTATAGAAACCGGTATCATTCACATAAATACTTGGGTTAACCTGACCTGTGCTCCAGATATATTGCCCTGTGGCATCAGCTTGTAGTTGAATAAATTGTTGCCCACCAGGACAAACGCTATCCGTTAAGAATACAGGTTCAGAAGGTGTTGCGGGCACTACGGTATATTCTGCTAAATGTGGGCAAATAGCGTTGGGTATATCAACGCTTAATGTATAAAAACCGGTGTCAGTTACGGGCGCATAAAATTCTGTTGACCCTGTGCTCCAGTCATATTGCCCTGTTGTATCAGCCTCCAAACGAATGGTGTTATCTCCACCGGGACAGATACTGTCGATATAATGTACAGCCGGTTCCGGGTAATTAATTATCACGAGCACGGTATCAACATCTGAACACCCCACGTTGCTGGTTACAGTTCCGTAGTATTCTGTATCAGCTAATGGGGTTACTTGTGTTGAGTTGGTATTAGCGATTGTTCCGTCGGCATCGGCCCAAGAATAGGTCAAGAGGTTAGAGGTTGCTAAATCCAATACCGCAGCATCACCTTCGCAAATATCAATGTCAGCGCCTGCGTTGGCGATGGGTGGAGCCACCACGTTAACGGTAAAATCATCATCATTAGCTCCGCATTCATTGAGCACATTAAGGCTCAAACCATAACTGCCTATTTGATTGAATGCAATGTTGAGTACGTTGTTCGATGTGTCTTGAAAAGCTATGGTTTCAGGCAGTGCATCAGTGGTCCATGAGTAGTATGTATTGCCTATAAACGGCACTTCATAGTTGCCTGTATCACCCAGGCAAATGGGAGTTGGACCTAGAATAAAAACCACAGGAGGTCCTGCGACCACAACGGTATGGACAGGATTCCATGGACTCACGCATCCATTGTTGGTCCGTTGCACAGAAAATTCAAGTGTTGTCGGTGTATTTGCCGTAACAAGCAGCACGTTGGAATTTGCTCCATTAGGTGACTCGAAAGGTGCTCCATTGTTTATTCCGCTGCAACTCCATTCATAGGTTGAACCGTCCGAAGGATCGTATGGGTCGAACATAAGCAATATACTTGCAGGAGCGCAGAGTGTATCTTGTGGTGTGAAGTCGGCGTAGTCATATGAAGTAATAACCTGTGGTTCAGTGGTGATTATACCGACAGTTATACGGATCAGTGTGCTGAAGGTGTTAGTAGGGTCGGAGGGATTGGTGGCTCTCACACGCAGATAGCTCATGCCGATAGGTATGCCAAGAGCCAGTGCTTCTTCCAGGCAAGGCACAGTAATTTCGAGCATGGCGTCTTCATTCGCTAGAACTTCACCGAGAATTCCATCGCTACCAATTTGCATGAAGTCTTGGCTTGAGAAAAGCTGGGTGGTAAAGATATTTCCGGGGCCATATTGAACCGATTGGTTATTCGTATTGATATCGAGAACAATTTCCTGAGTCTCGCCATCCGGGTTGTTGGCACATTCAGTAATACAGAAGCTGATATCCTGTTGCTCGTTAGTGGTGATATCACATCGTTGAATGCAGAAGGGACCCCAAACAGTTCCAATCACAGATGGGTTTGTTGAAACGATGCGCAGGTAATAGTTACAGCCTGGTTCAGTATCCGGGATAAGACCTGATACACTGCCGGGAGCAGGAACAATGGCAGGATCATAGGTTGCCGGATCGGGTGAGCTACCTACGATGAGAGGTGTTGCAGAGAAGGTTCCGTCGGGTTCGGAAAGTTGGCATACGTAGGCATTATTGCCGTTGAATATCCCGGTTGAGAAGAAGGGGATATCTATAACACTTCCTACACAAACTGGCAAGGGATCCATAGTGACAACGGGCGGTCCTGTTGGTGCTGTTGTTATTTCGTTGGGGCATTCAATAATTTCAAAACAATCGGATGCAATGCCCGTAATTGCCGGTTCGGGTGACAATCGACTTAGCCTTATCGTATAGCAATCGCCTGCTGCTGCACCATTGGGTAGTAAAATAGACGTAGTTCCTGAGGTCGTGGGGTAGTTGATGTTAAGTGCCCACGATGTAAATGCTGATGGATACGTTCCGCCGTTGTTGGAAAGCTCCAATAGGTAAGTGCCATTGCAAAGTGGTTCAGAGAGTTCATAGCTGATTGTCAGGTAGGTTCCTTCACAAACAGGATTGGGATTGACTGAAGTAATATTGATTTCAACCGGATCAGCAACAGAGAGTGTTGCAACAACATTGATATCGTCTACTCCAAAGGAAATTGCAGTACCCGAACCGCTTCCACCACTTTCGAATCGAAACGCGAATTGTAGGCTTCCCACATCACTAAATGCAGGGTTCGTAATGTCTTCGTATTGCCAAACGGATGAATTATCTAGATTGCCGGCTAGTAAAATCCAACCCCCACCATCCGCTTGATACCAAAGTGATCCCGATGCATCTGTACCTCCTTCACCAATCCAGAAGAAACTAATATGAATTTCATCAAGGCCGTAGGTGCAAAAGCCAGCTCCGATGTAGGCGAATTGATCGCTGGCCTGTGATTGTTCAAAACAAGCATTGGATGATGGAGCGGATGTATTTTGAATGTGAAGGTATTGGCTAAATGGAGCACCACCGACATTACCGCCATTCGTATTATTCTGATTGGGTGTTTCTTGGCATCCTCCCGTTCCGGTGTAGGTATTATTTACAATCCACTGATTGGTGCCAGTATTGGAACCCGGCCCACTATTGTTTAGACTGAAGGAGGCGCCACCGGTCTCAAAGTCTTCGCTGAACAGTAAAATATCTTGCGAGCAGCCGTTTGTCGCAACTGAATGCCACAACACGAGAAGTAGAATAAATCGAATACTTCGCATCGACAAGGAATAGTAGTTAAGGGTTGCCTATTCCAAATATAAAACAAAGGAACTGTTAAACAGTTTTCTAAAGCGTTTGCTTAACCTCTACTTCTTCGAATGCCTCGACGTTATCACCTACTTCTATGTTGTTGAACTTGTCGATATTCAAACCACACTCATAACCCTTCACTACTTCTTTCACGTCATCCTTGAAGCGCTTGAGTGATCCCAGTTCGCCGGTGTAGATAACGATACCATCGCGGATTACGCGCACTTTGCTGGTGCGGCCAATTTTTCCGTCGAGTACCATACAACCCGCAATGGTTCCCACCTTGCTGATCTTGAATACTTCGCGAATTTCGGCGGTACCGGTAATCTGCTCTTCGATACGAGCAGATAGCATTCCTTCCATGGCCTCTTTAACTTCTTCGATGGCCTTGTAGATGATAGAGTATAGCTTGATTTGAATCTCTTCGTTTTCTGCGAGTTTGCGCGCGGTAGCACTTGGACGCACCTGGAATCCGATGATAATCGCATCGGAAGCGCTGGCAAGCAATACATCGGACTCGCTGATTTGTCCCACACCTTTGTGAATGATTCGAACTTGAATCTTCTCGGTAGAGAGTTTTTGCAATGAGTCGGTAAGTGCTTCCACTGATCCGTCCACGTCACCTTTAACGATAAGGTTAAGCTCTTTGAAGTCGCCAAGCGCGATGCGTCGGCCGATTTCTTCGATGGTGAGGTGTTTCTTGGTGCGCAAGCTCTGTTCGCGTTGCAACTGCTGACGCTTGAGGGCGATGTTGCGTGCTTCGCGCTCGTCTTCCATTACGTTGAAACGGTCACCGGCGTTGGGAGCTCCTTCAAAACCGAGCAATGAAACCGGTGTTGCAGGGCCTGCCTCTGATACTTTTTGTCCGCGTTCATTGAACATGGCTTTCACGCGACCGCTGTTGTGACCGGCAAGAATAGCATCACCGACGCGCATGGTTCCCGATTCAACGAGAAGCGTGGTAACGTATCCGCGTCCTTTGTCGAGCGCAGATTCGATAACCGTACCCACGGCACGTTTGTTTGGATTGGCTTTGAGGTCGAGCATATCTGACTCGAGCAATACTTTCTCGAGGAGAGCATCGATGTTGAGTCCTTTCTTGGCAGAAATTTCTTGTGTCTGGAATTTACCGCCCCATTCTTCTACGAGAATGTTCATGGCCGAAAGTTGTTCGCGAATCTTGTCGGCATTAGCTCCGGGCTTATCGATTTTGTTGAATGCAAAGATCATTGGAACGCCAGCCGCTTGAGCGTGCGAGATGGCTTCTTTGGTTTGCGGCATCACGCTATCATCAGCCGCGATCACGATAATTGCAAGGTCGGTAACTTTCGCACCGCGAGCACGCATAGCGGTAAACGCTTCGTGACCCGGTGTATCGAGGAATGTGATTTTTCTTCCGTTGGCGAGCTCAACGCTGTATGCGCCGATGTGCTGCGTGATACCACCCGCTTCACCTGCGATAACGTTTGCTTTACGGATGAAGTCGAGCAACGATGTTTTACCGTGGTCAACGTGACCCATCACCGTAATGACCGGTGGACGCGTAATCATATTCTCGGCCTTATCTTCTTCCTCTGCGATTTGTTCGATTACATCGGCGCTAACAAATTGCACTTCGAATCCGAATTCACCCGAAATAATATTGATTGTTTCGGCATCGAGACGTTGGTTGAGCGAAGCGAATATGCCGAGCTGCATGCAGGCCTTGATGAATTCAGTAGGCTGAATGTTCATCATGGATGCCAGTTCGCTAACAGTAACAAACTCGGTGAGTTTCAACACCAGATTTTCGGCTTGTTGGCGTGCTGCTTCCTCTTCGGAACGTCGTGCCACGAAATCACGCTTTTCACGGCGGAACTTACTGGACTTTGATTTTCCTTGTCCGCCCAGGCGAGCGAGTGTTGCTTTAACCTGGTTCTGAATATCTTGTTCGCTGAGCTCTGTTTTCTTGGGTTCAGCAGGCTTTACAGTATTGCGTTGACGACGATCGATTTCCTGTTGACGTTGGATATCGACCTTACCGACTCTTTTACGCTTGCGCTTTTCAGCCTCAGACGCACTGTTGGAATCGGCCTTCTTCTTTTCAGGTTCTGTGGGTAGTTCGATTTTACCCATCAGTTTAACACCTGATAGCTTTTGAACATTTACACGGATAAGTTCCTTTTCGGGTTCAGGTGCTTTTTCAGGCTCAGGTTCTGGTGTGGGGGCCGGAGCCGGAGTAGCAGGAACTTCAGTCTCCGTTTTCGATTTTGCTTTCGAAGCAGGTTTCTTAGTGGCCGACTCTTCTGCCGGTTCCTCTTGTTTCTTGCGACCTTTTGTTTTTGGTTTTTCGAGGCTCGATAAATCAATCTTTCCAACCACTTTCACCTCGTTAACCTTTTCCTCTTCCGGAGCCGGAGCTTCCTCTTTCTTCTTGGTTGTCTTTTTAGGCGCTACTTCGGGTTCGGGTTCAGCCTGAACCTCCGCAACGGGTTCAACCGGTTTTGCAACAGGCTTCTCCTTTACCTCAACTTTTCGCTTGAACTTGCTGTAATCGATTTCGGGCTCCTCTTCTTCCTTGGTGCCTACCTTGCCCTTCTTATCTTCTAATGTGATAGTGGCGCGTGACTCGCGCACTTTGGCTGCGGTTGCAGCTGATTTTTCCTTTGCGGCCTGGTCACCGGCAAATTCACCCAGTAGCAGTTCATATGCATCTGCCTCAATCTTCGCCATCGGGTTGTTATCTACCGAAATTCCCTTTTTTGAAAGGAATTCTACGATAGTGTCCTTACTAACGCCGAGCGTTACTGCTGCTTTTCCAAGCCTTTGTGGTCCTTTTACTTCAGACATAATCCAAAAAGTTGTCGAGGAGTGCACAACGCAATGGCCAGATTCAGGGAGCTATATGTTTGCTTCTGCTTACTGTTTCATTGCTTTGTGATCTGTTGACGTTTGCCGTTGTTATAAATTTATTTGCGGGTGCAAGTTAGTTTGTTTTGTCGGGTTTTACGATAATTTGATGAATTTCATAGTAATTTTAAGCGGATTTCGTTTTTGGAAGTCTCTGATTGGTTAGATGAATTTACTTCAACGCATAACAATCTTGTTTCTCGCG